>CALLJA010000097.1 GCA_938008865.1 uncultured Anaerolineales bacterium | reverse complement strand
CGGTGCGAGTCCATCATGGTCTGGTGGAAGGGGATGTTGGTGCGCACGCCGACGATGCGATATTCTTCCAGTGCGCGGCGCATGCGCAGGATGGCCTGGGCGCGCGTCTCGCCCCACACGATCAGCTTGGCAATCATCGGGTCATAGTAGGGCGTGATCTCGAAGCCAGGATATACGCCCGTGTCCACGCGGACGCCTGGTCCCGTGGGGAGCAGGCTGTGGGTGATGCGTCCCGTGGACGGCAGGAAGTTGTTGTACGGGTCCTCGGCGTTGATGCGGCACTCGATGGCGTGACCGTTGAACTGAATCTGCTCCTGGGTGTAGCTGAGCTGGCGTCCGCGCGCCACGCGGATCTGCTCGGCCACGATGTCCACGCCCGTGGTCATCTCGGTGACGGGATGCTCCACCTGCAGGCGCGTGTTCATCTCGAGGAAGTAGAAATTGCGGTCTTTGTCCACCAGGAACTCGATGGTGCCCGCGTTGACGTAATCCACGGCCTGGGCAGATTTGACGGCCACTGCGCCCATCTTCGCGCGCAGTTCGTCGTCCAGGAAGGGAGAAGGCGCCTCCTCGATCAATTTCTGGTGGCGGCGCTGGATGGAACATTCGCGTTCGCCCAGGTGGATGACGTTGCCGTGCGTATCGGCCATGATCTGGAACTCGATGTGACGCGCGCCCTCGACCAGTTTTTCGAGGTAGACGTCCCCGTCGCCGAAAGCGGATTCCGCTTCCCGTCGGGCCGACTGTAGCAGCAGCGGCATCTCTTCGATATTCTTGACCTCGCGCATGCCCTTGCCGCCGCCGCCCGCCGTCGCCTTGATGAGCAGCGGAAATCCGATCTTGGGCGCGATGCGCAGCAGGTCGTCGTCGGTCAGGTTGCCGACGTCCTCGGTGCCAGGCACGACGGGCACACCCGCCTTGATGACCGTGGCGCGCGCCTCGGCCTTGTCGCCCATGGCTGCGATGGACGAGGGCTTGGGCCCGATAAAGGCAATGCCCAGGTCCAGGCAGGCCGCGGCGAAGTCTTCACGCTCAGCCAGGAAACCGTAGCCAGGGTGGACGGCGTCCGCGCCTGACTTGCGGATCACGTCCAGGATCTTGTCGGCGCGCAGGTAGGATTCGCGCGACGGGGCGGGGCCGAGCAGGTAGGCCTCGTCGGCGTAGCGCACGTGCAGGGCGTGACGGTCCGCTTCGGAGTAAACGGCCACGGTCTCGATGCCGAGTTCGCGGCAGGCTCGGATGATGCGGACGGCGATCTCCCCGCGGTTGGCAACCAATACTTTTTTGAACATCAGGTATCCTCGTGTGGGCAGGGAAACCCTGCCCCTACCAAAAATTAAAGGGGAATGTTGCCGTGTTTCTTGGCGGGATTGGAGTCGCGCTTGTTGCTGAGCATTTCCAGCGCGTTGATCAGGCGCGGGCGGGTCTCCTTGGGCTCGATCACATCGTCCACGTAGCCCCGCTCTGCCGCCACGTAGGGGCTGGCGAATTTTTCCTTGTACTCCGCCACCAGCTCGGCCTTGCGCTGAATGGGGTCGGCAGCTTTCTCCAGTTCCTTGCGGAAGACGATGCTCACCGCGCCGTCGGGTCCCATGACCGCGATCTCGGCGGTGGGCCAGGCCAGGTTCACGTCGCTGCGGATGTGCTTGGACGACATGACGCAGTACGCGCCGCCGTACGCCTTGCGCGTGATGACGGTCAGTTTGGGGACGGTCGCTTCGCAGTAGGCGTAGAGCAGTTTCGCGCCCGAGCGGATGATGCCGTGATGTTCCTGGAAGGTGCCAGGCAGGAAGCCAGGCACGTCCTCGAAGGTGATGATCGGGATGTTGAACGAGTCGCAGAAGCGCACGAAGCGCGCACCCTTTTCGCTGGCGTCGATGTCGAGCACGCCCGCCAGGACGGCAGGCTGGTTCGCCACGATGCCCACCGAGTGCCCGCCCAGGCGCGCAAAACCGACCACGATGTTCGGGGCGTAGCTCTCGTGGATCTCGAAGAACTCGCCGCCGTCCACGATGGGGCGGATAACGTCTTTGATGTCGTAGGGTTTGTTGGGGTCCTCGGGCACGATGGAGTTCAACTCGTCGTTCATGCGCAGCGGATCGTCGCCCTGCACGAAGGGCGCGTCTTCCATATTATTCTGCGGCAGGTAGCCGAGCAGCTTGCGGATCAGGTAGAGCGTATCGGCTTCGCTGTCGGCGGCCACGTGACACACGCCCGACTTCTCGGCGTGGATGCTCGCGCCGCCCAGGTCCTCGAACGAGACCTCCTCGTGGGTCACGGCCTTGACCACGTCCGGGCCTGTGACGAACATGTAGGAGGAGTTCTTGACCATGAAGATGAAGTCGGTCAGGGCGGGGGAGTAGACCGCGCCGCCTGCGCAGGGTCCCATGATGGCGGAGATCTGCGGGACGACGCCTGAGGCCATGGTGTTGCGCAGGAAGATGTCCGCGTAGCCTGCCAGGGCCACCACGCCTTCCTGGATGCGCGCGCCGCCCGAGTCGTTCAAGCCGATGACGGGCGCGCCGTTCTTCATGGCCATGTCCATGATCTTGCAGATTTTCTCGGCATGGACTTCGCCCAGGCTGCCGCCCAGGACGGTGAAATCTTGCGAATACACGTACACCAGGCGGCCTTCGATGGTGCCCCAGCCCGTGACGACCGAGTCGCTCGGCGTCTTCTGCTGGTCCAGCCCGAAGTCGCTGGTGCGGTGGACGACGAAAGCGTCCACCTCGCGGAAGGAGCCGCGGTCGAGCAGAATGTCCAGGCGTTCACGGGTGGTCAGACGTCCCTTTTTGTGCTGGGCGTCGATACGGTCCGCGCCGCCGCCGAGGCGGGTGCGCGCTTTGCGCTCACTCAATTGCTTGATTTTCGGGTTGTCGCTCATCGGTTTCTCTCTCTTTGGTGAAGTAAGTCGTGCGGGTCGCGCAGAAAATCAGGGCAAAGACCGCCAGTTGGACAGCCAGCGCGAAGGGGCCGTTGGCCCGTTCGGTTTGCAGGAGCAGGCGGTCGGTCCAGTACCAGGCGGTGTACAGGGCGGCGGAGCCTGGCAGCAGGCGTGCGCCCCAACTCTTCCTCAGTTCGAGCGACCACAAGAGGGTCACTCCCACTGCCGACCAAAATATGCCTGTCGCGCCGATGTACAGCGGCCCCGGCCGGGGTGCGAACTCGCCCAGCGGCGCCCACCAGGCAAAGGCCGCCAGGGTGCGGAACAGATTCCACACCGTCAGACATAACACCACCAGGCCCAGCATGGTTACACACCAGGGCACGCTTTTTTTCACGGGCTGAATTCCATCAGCGATTTGCCCCCGTAGCGGGCAATGCTGGCGCCCAGCGCGTACTGGCCGCGGTAGGGGACCGCTGCCAGCATGTTCGGGTTGGCGAAGATGTAATCCAGCCCAATGGATTCGAGATAGGCGTTGGCCTGGCCCGCTTTGAGCGCCGCAAAGTATTCGGGGCTGTTGATCAGCCCGTCCATGTTGACGATGACGCGGTCTTGGATGTAGTAGCCTACGTTGCCGCCGCCCGTCATGCCGATCATGGCCCCGGGCGGGGTGCGCTCTTCGAGGAAACGCACCGAATCGAGGTAGACCTTCTCGGGGCCGTACATCCCGTGCGGCATACGGATGAAAATATCGCGGGCCAGCGACCCGCCGCCCGCCAGGATCAGCGCCGCCGCGGCCAGCCAGGCGGCGGCCTGCATCGGCTTCGACCTCAGCAGCGGGCGCAGCAGGACCTCCGCCGCCAGCGACAAGGTCAGCACGGCCAGCAGCGGCTGGACGATCCAATACCATTCCTTGAGCGCGGCGTAGCCCGTCAGGTTGTAGGACAGCACCTGCACGAAGGAGGTCGTCAGCAGGATGGGCAGGCTGAACTGCGCGGCGGCCCGCACGGCGGCGCGTCGATTGAGCAGCAGCAACAGGATCAACGCGATCAGCAGGGCGGCCGCCAGCGCAATGTAGTAATTGTCTACGCGGTAGTCGCCGTAGCGGTCCCCGACCCAGGCGGCGGCGCGGTGCAGTGTGCGCGTGAACGGACGCCAGGCATTGAAATCGTTCTCGGGGTCCAGACCCCAGAAGGAGAGCGGAGTGCGGGCTGTGCCGCCATAGACCTTGGCCCCGAAAGTGCCCCACCAGCGCTTGATCTCGCCGCTGACGGGCATGGCGCTGCCGATGAAGAGTTTGTTGAAGCCCATGTACACGGCCAACGCGCCGCCCATCACGCCGTAATAGACCAGTCCTTCCTTGAACCAGGCCTGCCAGCGAGACTTGAGCAATTCCAGCGGCGGGACCGCCGCGCGTGCAGTGTTCTGGCTGAAGGCCCGCGCCAGAATGCGCAGCAATACCATGCCCGCCAGGTTGAACAGCCAGTCATAGACCAGGGTGATGCGCGGAAAACTACCCAGCTGCTGAGCGAAGGCTAGCATGACCGCCGCAGTGACGGCGGAACTGGCCGTGACTGCCAGCAGGACCCTGCCCAACGCGCGGCCAAACGGCTCCGACGCGGGCGGCTGGTACAGTCCGAGCAGGAAGTACGCCGCCCCTTTGCTGACCAGCGAAAGCGCCAGCATCGACACCGTTGCGGTCTCGTACAGGTAGTAATCTGGCAGGCCGAGCCTGAGAATGAAACTGGCGGGCACACTAAGGGCGGCCAGCAACAAGTCCAGCGGAAGCAGGAAGCGCAGGCGGGTGCCGCGCAGCAGGACCCATGCGCCTGCCAGCGCAGCCAGGAAGACCAGGTCGAGACGGCTGAACATGGCCAGCAGGGCGGCGGCGGAAAGCCCCGCGATCTGCTTCAAGGTGGGCGGCGAGGTTCGCCAGCCGCGCTCGAACTGTGAAAGCCGATACACCAGCAGCGTGACGGCGAAGGCTGCCAGGCCCGTCTCCAGGCCGAACTCGTACATGGTGGAGTGGATGTAATGGTTGCTGACCCACCATCCGCTGGCCAGCACGGCAATGACGGGCGAGACCGCGCCCTTGACGAGGCGGAAGAGCAGCACCCCCGTGGCGGCGCTGAGGGCGGCCTGCACCATCAGCAGGATGCGCAGCGGCAGGATCAGGTCGAAACGGGCCAGCGCAAAGATGGGAATGTTGACCAGCATCCAGAGCGGGTGGTAGCCGTTGGTCGGGCTGACGCCGTCAAAAGTGATGCCATGTCCCTCGGTGATGTTTTGCGCCACTTTGAAGTAGTAATAGGCGTCGTCGCGGGTGAACCAACTGGCGGGGAAGTTGAAGGCATCGGACGTGGCGGCATACAAATGCACGCCCAGCACGGCGGTGATGAGCAGGATCTCGTACCAGGTGGAGAAGGTAATCTTCTTGAGCAAAAAAGGTCTCCATATCGTGTCATTGCGGGGAGGGCGTTTTTCCAACGACATGTGCCACGTCAGCAGCAACTGCTCTCCCGATCATTGGGATTGCTTCGTCGCCTCTTTGAGGCTCCTCGCAATGACGTCAAATTTGTAGTGTGATCTTTCCGAAATTTTCGCCGCGCTCGAGGCGGGTTTGGGCGGCGGCGGCGTCCTTTAGGTCGAAAGTCTGATCCAGTGCAGGCTGGATTTTACCCGAGGTGACCAGGTCCATGACCTGGGCGAACTCGGCGCGCGTGCTCATGGTGGAGCCGAGGATGCTGAGGTGCTTGGCGAAGACGAAACGGTTGTCGATTTCGAACTTCGGCCCGCCGCTATTTCCGACCGTCAGCAGGCGGCCGCCTTTGCGCAGGACTTTCAGGCTGAGCGGGAAGGTGACGCCGACGTTGTCCACCACCGCGTCTGCGCCGCGCTTTTGGGTGGCGAGATAGACCGCTTTGGCCCAGTCAGCTTCCTGTGAGCGGTCGATCAGGATGTCCGCGCCCAGGGCCTGGGCCTGGTTCAGCTTCTTTGCGTCCGAGCCAATGACGATGACCTGCGCCCCGAGGTATTTCGCGATTTGCACGCTGGCGGTGTTGACCCCTCCGCCCGCGCCGACGACGACCACCGTCTCATCCGCCTGTAATCCGCCGCGCGTGACCAGCGAATGCCAGGCGGTCTGGAAGACCAGCGCCGCCGCGGCCGCAGTGCGGAAGTCAAAACCCGTTGGCAGACGATAGAGGTGGCGTACGGGCACACAGACGTATTCCGCATAGGTGCCGCGCACCGTCTCGCCGAGCAGGTGCCAGCTGCTGCACAGGTTATCCTGTCCGCGCTGGCAGGCTTCGCAGGCCCCGCACCCCAGGTTGGCGTTGATGACGATGGGATCGCCGACTGTTAGCTCTGCCCTCACCCCTAACCCCTCTCCCATTGGGAGAGGAGGACCGAGCGCCACAATCTCCCCTGCGCCGTCGGCACCGTTGATGTGGGGCAGTTCCAACTTGAGGCCAGGCCAGCCGTTGCGGACGAAGATGTCCATGCGGTTGAGGGAGGCGGCGCGCAGCCGCACCAGCGCCTCACCCGGCTTGGGCGTGGGCGCGGGGAAATCTGTGAATTGCAGGACCTCGGGTCCGCCATGCTGATGGAAGAGGACGGCTTTCATGGCTGTCAGGGATTGACCACGATCTCGACCGGGTTGGAGATCACGGGCGAGCCGCCAAAGGCGTCCACCAGGTTCTGGTCGCTGTCCACCTGGATGGTGCAGCGATAATCCCCCGGGTCGAGGCGCAGCGTAACCATGCCGCCCGTCTGTGGAGTCGACAGGCTAAAGTGTTGCACAGGCAGGGCCGTGAAATAATTTTCCTCGGGACGGTAGGTGTCGTCGGCGGTGATGACCAGCGTGTCGAGGAAGATGGCCATGAAGCTCATGGGGTCGCCCGGGTAGGGACGGCCGATCATCAGACCGTTGGTCCCCACGTGGACGGGGTAGGGACCGACCCGTTCCCAGGTCCACTGATTGAGCGGGATCTGAGGCGAGGCGGCCAGCGACTGGGTCTGGTTGTTGAGAGTCAACTGCACGGGGGCATCGTCGGCAGCGCGTTTGTAGGAGCGCATCCACAGGTACACGAAGCCTTCCTGGTCGGAGTCGAATTCGTACAGGAGCGGCTGGCTGCCGTAATTGTCCATCAGGAAACCGCTGCCGTTCCAGTGGGCGGCGAAGGCGCTCTCGGTCTGCCAGCCTGGCGCAATGGGAAAATTCTCGGCCTCGATCCAGTCCTGGCGGACGGTCTGTGTTTCACAGCTCAGGGAAACGCCCGTGGCCGTCCCCTGCGAGAGAGACCAGGTCAACTGGGTGTTCGAGTCGGCGTGCAGGCTGAGCACCGTCCCCTGGCAGGCGGGCGCAGCCAGCGCCTCGGCGGGCAGGCTGTAACGGTCGAAGAAATACCCCGTGGTCAGCGTACCTTTGGGGTAGCAGCGCTGCAGGGCGGCGGACAGCGCCTCGCGTTTGAGGCGTTCGTTCCCGGTCTCCTTGTCGAGGATGACTTCCACGTTCGGGCGGTCGGACAGGCCGTGCGGCAGCCCGGGCAGCAGGTCTTCCAGCGCCACATAGCGGTAGGACTGGGCCACCTGGTCGGAGGGGAGTTTCTGGAGCATGAACAGTTCGATCATCTGGTATTCGTTGTTCAGGGCTTCGTCAGCGCGCGGGACGCTGGGCAGCAGCAGCATCGTATCCATGCCTGCGGCATCGCCTGCCATCTCGCCGATCTCGCGCCGCACCTGACGGTCATGGCCGTCCTGCACTTCGTTGAAGTAGATATACAGGTTCATCAGCGGCAGCCAGACCAGCACTACCAGCGCCAGCACCCCGGCCAGCGAGTGGAACGGCCTGGGGATGGCGCGCAGGCTGTCGCGCGCGAACAGGTATAGCCCAAGCGCCGCCAGCGCATAGACGGCCGGCAGGCCGGGGTAATAGACCCGTCCGAGCGGGGAATGGGCCGCGATGGGCACGGGCAGCAGGAACAAGGCAAACCAGGCCAGGTTCCAGGCGGAAAACTTGTGACGCAGGGTCGTCAGGGCGGCGATCAGGCCGAACACCAGCCAGGGCAGCAGGAAGGCATTCAGCAGCGGGCCGTTGCGGTTGTAGAGGAAGTCGCTGTTGGTGGCCACGAACCAACTGCCCAGCACGTCGATGAAGTGCGACCAGAGCGTGGAAGCTCCACGCCCCCAGCCCTTCGCGCCGAACTCGTAATAGGAAACGCGGCTGGCGAAATAGGGCAGCAGGATGGGCAGCGCCAGCAACGAAGGAGTCAACAGGGCGGTGATGTGTTTCACCTTTTCACCCAGGTCCAGATCCTCCTGGCGGCTGATCGCCGCAAACGCCAGCAGCAGGCTGACCGCCGCCAGCGGCCAGACCGTGTCATAGGTCAGCAGGCCAACGGCCAGCGCCACGCCGCTGACGGCATAAGCCTGCCAGCGTTTGGTGGGGATGGCCCAAGCCAGCAGCAGCAGGGTCAGGATCGGCCAGAGTTTGACGTGGCTCTCCACATTGGCCAGCCGACTGGCGCTGATGTCGAAGGCCGACGCCCCCAACAGCCAGGCCGCCAGCAGTGCCAGTGGAGCGTTGGCCAGTCGCCGCAGGAGCAGGTAAAAGAGGAAGGAGGCCAGGATGCTGAAGAGGGCCACTTCCAGCCGAGCCGAAAAGATGGACGGCCCGAGCAGTTTGTGGAAGGGCGTCTGCATATAGAAACTGGTCGGCAGGGCGTCGCGGTGATACAGGCCCGAGAGGTCGGGCAGGCCGCGCACACCCAGCCAGACCACCTCACCCGTCCACTTGGCCTCATCACCTTCGATGCCGTACGGGATGGTGCGCAGCTCGTACAAACGGCCAAAGGCCGCCAGCGCAACCAGCAGTAATACCAGCGTGATCTCGACCCCGCGCGAAAGGCGGGCGGGCTGGGTCAGGTCGGCCCGCGCCTGCTGACGCGCATCCCAGGCCCAAAAGAGGAAGCCCGCCGCCGCCAGCCCATACAGACCCACACCCCACCAGCGGTCGGGTTCGCGCGCCAGGCACCACTGCGCCGCGCCCGCCAGGCTGAGCAGGCTCCACAGCAGGGCGGTTCGCAGTCGCGGCAGGGAGCGCCCCGCCAGCGCGGCGGTCAACATCGCCAGCGAAAGCAGGCCTGCCAACAGGTTGTAGAGCGCCGCCGCTTCGTAGAAAAAGACATCCAGCGCGTTGCGCTGCCAGTGTAGGAAGAAGAACGGCCGCCCGGGTTCGAGCGGTGTGATCGAGATGCGACCCGTCATCTGCGTGGGCGCGAAGACCGTCAGATAGACCGCCAGCGCCGCCCCGACCGCCGCCAGCAGCAGCTCCCAGCGGCGTTCGCGCAGGAAGTCGCGCGCGCGGGAGGTGAAAGCCTCCGCCCCTGGCTGGTGTTCCGCCGCCTCTGCCTGGACCTCGGGCTGGGCGTCCGCGACGGGCGGCTCGACCCAGCCTCGACGGCGGGCAAGCGCCCGCAGGGTGAGCGTCCCTGTCAACGCGATGAGGATTAAAGCCAGCGACCAGAGCGGATAGTCTGTCATTTCGTTTTATTTGAGTCCGAGTTCACTGCGCGAGATGACCAGGCGCTGGATCTCGCTGGTGCCCTCGTAGAT
>CALLJA010000096.1 GCA_938008865.1 uncultured Anaerolineales bacterium | reverse complement strand
TACGCTCAACAAACGGCTGGGCTTCCAGTTCGACGAGCAGGGTGTGGCGCTGACCCTGAGCCTGCCCCCATTCCCCGTGCGAGTTCACGCGGACGAAGACCGCATCCTGCAAGTGCTCACCAACCTGGCGGGCAATGCCCTGCAATACACGCCGAGTGGCGGAAGCGTTACCCTTGATGTCGAAGTCATCGGCTCCACAGCCCAATTTTCCGTGAAGGACACGGGCCTGGGCATCCCCGCCGAACACCTGGCCCACATCT
This sequence comes from uncultured Anaerolineales bacterium, assembly GCA_938008865.1. Lineage (GTDB taxonomy): Bacteria > Chloroflexota > Anaerolineae > Anaerolineales > Villigracilaceae > JACPVF01. Next base: position 3,658 of record CALLJA010000096.1, on the reverse strand, counting down.
TCGACCGTTTCTATCGTGTAGATAAATCCCGTTCGCGCGCGCGCGGTGGCTCGGGCATCGGCCTGACGATCGCGAGGCACTTGGTCGAGGCGCACGGCGGGCAGATCTGGGCGCAGAGCGATGGCGCAGGTCGGGGCAGTGCATTCTTCTTTACCCTGCCGCTTGCAAAATAAAAAGACTCTCGGGTAATTGACGGGGTCACGCTAATCCCAAAGAGCCAATAAAAAACGGACGGCCATTGGGCCGTCCGTTTGGATTCACGGAATGATCGGCTTGACCAGGCCGATGTCGCCCGGTACGCCGCCGACCAGGTCCAGGTCGGTGCAGGCGGGTTTGTCGATGCGCAACAGCACGACGTCGTTCGAAAGACCATCCACCTGGATGACCGTACTCTGCTTAAAGGCTGAGTCGACCGTCAGTTTCAGGGTCACCTGATGGTTGACGGGCAGATTGGAAACGCAGACCTGTTTATCTGGGTGAATACGATCCTCGTCGGCAGCGCGCAACAGACCGCATGCATTGGGCAGGTCCACGGTGCCCGTGTTTTTGAGGACTACATAGGCGTTGGTCACCTCGCCCATGCCGTGTGAAACGTCGAAGCCCGTGTTACAGCCAAGGATTTCCACCTGTAAGGCCTGTACGGGTATGGGGGTGAAGGTCGGCGCAGGAGTATCTGTCGGCGGCGGGGCGGAGGCTGTGGGGGCAGGTGTATCGGTGGCGGGGACGGGTGTAATCTCGATTACCCCGGGCGTGGGCGATGTGCTTGGGCTGGGAGCCAGGATCTGCGGCGTGACAGTGAAAATCGCGGGGGTGCGCGAAGGAATGGCCGTCCAGACCGGGAAAGGTTGCGGGGCCACATCCCATCCACCGCAGGCGGAGAGCAGCCATATCGGCAAAAGAAAGAACAGGATTTTCTTCATAACGGTTGCCTCCATTCTTATTTCGTGTTGGCCGTGGCTTTGCCTTGCAAACCTATTGTATCCCGTCTGCGCCACCCAGCAAAGACAAGTTTGTTTTTTTAGCGACAGGAACGCGCCTTTTATTTTCAAAAACTCTTGCAATTTATCCCGTTCTGTGTCACAATCGAATTGACCCTGTTGTTGGGTGCCCCCCTCACCCCGCAGCGGGGTCACTTGTTGTGGAATAAAAAAATCGGCAGATCAGTCTGCCGATTTTTTTATTGAAACGGTTCGAATTACGAAGTAGAGAACTTCTCGCCCAACTGAAGGTCCGAAGGCTCGACCATGACAGACCCGTCTGGAAATACGATAGTAGGGACGGAACGCTTCCCTTGGTTCACATGTTTCACGAATTCGGAGCCTTCAGCGTCGTGGTCTACATTTACGGCAAGGTAACTGATCTGATTGCGCTCAAAGAACGCCTTGGCGCGTTTACAGTCGGGGCACCAGTCCACCGAGTACATGACGATCTGCTGCGGTTGCAGCGTATAAAGGTCTTCAGTCATAACCTGCCCTCCCGAGGCATTGATGTTTGAATTCTAAACGATAGGAGAATGCCGATGCCTTGCAAATCCCAAACAGATCGGCGGGGCCTTGTTGCCAATCTGCCCACCGCATGGTACCATGGACAAGTGTGCTGGATGGGGATAGAGTTAACTCAATCGAAACGATGATCGAATACCCTGACGGGTGGGTCGTGGCGGTGAGGCGGTTCCCACTGTTGGGGCGTTTCATGACGACCGTTTGATCTGGCAGGACTGTTCTTCAAAAATTTCAAAGTCCTTTAATTGTGCGGCAGCCATTATCAATTCAGGATTGACTGTATCGTATGGATGCATCCCCAGGTCGAATATATCGAGTCGCGCTGGTGACGGGGCGGGCCGCGTCGCTGGTGGATCTTATCGTGCAAGGCCTGGATACGGGGCAGGACTTCCTTTCATACCAAATCTTCGAGAATCTAAATTCCCTGGGCGGCGAGCCTGCCATCCTGTTCGATATCCTGCTGGCAGACCTGGATATCCCGGGCGTCAGGGACCTGCTGGCTTCGGAATCCACCCTGCCGCTGACAGTTTTGTTGACGGGGCCTGAGGATGAGTCGGAGGCCCTGAGTTGGTTTCAGTCTGGACGGGTGGGTGATTACGTCCTTGCGGAGCCGTCCCAGTTGCGGCGGCTGGCCCACGTGCTCAAGGCGGTCGTGACGCGCCGTGCAGTCCAGCGCCAGGTCCAGACACAAGCCCTGCAAGAAACCGTCTACCAGATTGCAGAAGCAGCTGAAGCAGCTGCCTCACTCGATGACCTGCTGCCCGAGATCCATCGCATCATCGGGCAGGTCATGTCTGCCGATAATTTCTATATCGCCCTCTACGATTCAGACCATGAGGCTTTGAGCTTTCCCTATTTTGTGGATGAAAGGGAAACCTTGGCCGAGCGCATCATCCCAATGGGTAACGGTCTGACTGAGTTCGTCCTGCGCGGTGGGAAGTCGCTACTGTGCCCGGCGGAGAGCCAGCTGCACCTCGCCCTGAAGGGGACCGTTGAAGCAGTTGGGCCGCCTTCGGCCATCTGGCTGGGAGTCCCCCTCTTCGCGGACGGCGTCCCCATCGGTGTGATGGTCGTCCAACATTATCAAGACCGCAGCGCCTATGGCGAGGCTGAACAGCGCATGCTCGAATTCGTGTCCAGTCAGGTCGCAAGCGTGATCCACCGCAAGCGCATGTATGAGGCCCTGCGCGCCAGTGAAGAAAGTTTCCGCGGGGTGTTCGAGAACGCCACCATCGGTCTCTCGCGCACTACGCCAGATGGGCGTATCCTGCTGGCCAACACAGCCATGGTACGTATGTTGGGCTTCGAAAGTTTTGAGGAGCTTGCCAAACGGGACCTTTCGCGTGAGGGGTTTGCGGGTGAGCGCACACGCGCCGAGTTTCTGGCTCGTATGGAGGAGGCCAATGAAGTGCGCGGGATGGAGACCATCTGGCAAAAAGCCGACGGTTCACTTATTTATATCCGTGAAAGCGCGCGGGCCATCCGCGGCGGCGACGGCCGCATTCTGTATTTCGAATCGGTTGTGGAGGACGTCACCGACCGCAATCTGGCCGAGGCAGCCGTACAGGAAAAGGTCGTGGCCCTGCGCTCTCTGGCCGAGATTGACCGTGAGATCCTGGCGGCTGAGGATAGCCAGTCCATCCTGAATCTGGTCTGCAAGCGCATTGCGGAATTGCTCAAAGCGCCCAAGTCTGCCATTATCGCCACGGACCAGGATGCCCGCGGGTATATTACTGCTTTCCATGGCCTGACGTCCCACGAAAAGTTGAATGAGCAGTTCGATGAAGCGGTGCGCATGGGGATGCTGGAGCATTGGACCTCGCACGTCATCCCAGACCGTTCCGCCGCCACCGATTTCATGCCTGCTTTTTCGGAACGAGAGAACATCCAGGCCCTGATTGTGGAACCCTTCCGCGCCTCGATTAGTTCGGCGGGCGCGCTGGTGGTGTTCGACACCGTCCCGCGCAACTGGACCAGCGACGAGACCCAACTGGTGCGGCTGCTGGCGGGGCAGGCTGCCCTGGCCTTGGAAAAGGTCCGCCTGTTGATGGATGCCCGCCGCCGTGCCGAAGAATCGTCCAGCCTCTATCAGGTGGCGGCTGAGATCATGAGCCGCCGCGACCTGAGTTCCGTGCTGCGGCTGATCGTCAACAACG
>CALLJA010000095.1 GCA_938008865.1 uncultured Anaerolineales bacterium | reverse complement strand
CTGGCATTTTAGCCGCCGCCCTGCTGGTCGCCATTGGCGCAAGCGCGTACTCTGTATTGGCCGCGCCTGGCGCAAATCCGCTTACGGGTATTTCACAAACTGTCCCGGCCAATGGAAACGGAAACGGCAATGGCAACAGAGGAAATGGAAACGGCACAGGCACTTCCGTGCTCGACCTGCCCGCCTCTGACCTGAACGCAGACGAAACCGCCGCCCTGCTCTACATGCGCGAAGAAGAGAAACTGGCTCGCGACGTGTACAACGCTCTGTACACCACCTGGGGACAAACCACCTTCCAGAACATCGCCGCCAGCGAGCAGAAGCACATGGATGAGATCAAGCTGCTGCTCGACCGCTACAACCTGACCGACCCCGCGCTGGCTCCCGGTCAATTCACGGACCCCAATCTCCAGGCGCTGTACACCCAACTGACCGCCCAGGGCAGCCTCTCGCTGGGCGATGCGCTCAAAGTCGGCGCTGCCATCGAAGAGATCGACATCCGTGACCTGCAAACCCGCATCGCGCTGACCGACAACGCCGACCTTCAGCAGGTCTTCAACAACCTGATGAGCGGCTCCTACAACCATTTACAAGCCTTCACCAGTGTCCTGTCGCGGCAAACGGGTGAAGCCTATCAGCCGCAATATCTGACCGGTGGGCAATATCAACCCAGCACCACGACGGGTGGCAATGGCTATCGGCGCGGGAATGGCTGGGGGAACGGTGGCAATCACTAGGTCCAGATAAAACGACAGGAGCGCGGGAGTCCCGCGCTCCTGTTTTCGTCCCGTATCCAAAGTCCATTTTGTACGTCATATAGATTGGAAGCAACGTGATCATCGAACAGGAACTGTTGCACGCGGCATACGCCCTCGAAGAGCAGACGTTGGCAGAGATCTATGACCTGTACAGCCCGCGTCTCTATCGGTACGCCATGCGTCTGTTGGGCGACGCGCAAATCTCGGAAGATTGTGTCGCCGAGACCTTCAGCCGTTTCCTGCAAGCCCTGCAGGCTGGCAGGGGTCCGCGCGACCATTTGCAGGCTTATCTCTTCCGAACTGCACACAACTGGATCGCCGACCACTATCGTCGCGCGCCCGAACCCGAACCGCTGAAGGATGACCTGCCCGACGATGGAAGCGTGGAAGAAAGCGCCAATTTGAACCTACGCCAAAAACGGGTGCGTGCCGCCCTGCGTGAGTTGACGGACGACCAGCAAGAGGTTATCGCGCTCAAGTTCGTCGAAGGCTGGGAAAACGATGAGATCGCGCGCGTGGTCCGCAAGCCCGTGGGCTCGGTCAAGTCGCTGCAACACCGCGCCCTGGAACGATTGAAGAAGTTGCTGCTGGATGAGGCATGACATGAAAATGGACAACGAACTCGACCCGCGATTGGCCTCCCTGTTGGAAGACCTCAAACCTATCCCCTTACGGAACCCTCGGGCGGCTTCCCGCGCCCGAAGCCAATTCCTGGCCCAGGCCGTATCTGCGCAAGGCAAAGCGCGTCACAGTGTGTGGAACATCTTCTCACAAAAGGAGCAATTTGTCATGAAACTAATCGCCACCACCCTTGTGATCGTCGGCCTGCTGTTCGGTGGCAGCGCCACCGTGGCCGCCGCGCAGGAGGCCCTGCCCACCAGCGCGTTGTACCAGGTCAAGCTCGTCAGCGAAGAGGCGGACCTCGCCTTCACTGCCGACCCACTGGACAAGGTCGATGTGCTGATGGAGCAGGCCCAGGTCCGCACCCAGGAAATGGCCATGCTGACCACCCAGGGAACCGTGCCCGACGAAGCCCTCCTCCTTCGCACACAGAACCGCATCCAACAGGCGCTACACCTGGCCGCCGACTTGAACGATGATGCAACCATGACTGCCACGCTGACCCACATCCGCGAGCAGTTGCAGACTCAGGACCAGCAGATGCTTCGACTCCAGGACGGCTCCTGCACCGAATGCGACCCCATCCTGCAGCGCACGCGCGACATGCTGCGCACGCAACTCCATGAGGTCGAGAACGGACTGGCTGACCCGCAGACCTTCCGCAATATGTACCGTCACCAGAACCAGACCCGCACCACCCAGACCTCGCCCGTGACAGGTACCCCTATCCCTACCGATTCAACCACCGAGATCCCACCCATGCTGCAGGGTTCTTGCACCCCTGTTATGGACGGCACGGGTGAGCAGAACCGCAACGGAAACGGCAACCCCGCCCCGGGGACGCCCGTCCCGCAAAACGGTGGTAACGGAAATAACGATGGAAGCGGCAACAACGGCAATATGGGAACGCCGCAGGCCACCCCAGGTGGGAAAGGCGGAAAGCCCT
>CALLJA010000094.1 GCA_938008865.1 uncultured Anaerolineales bacterium | reverse complement strand
TTTTTATGGCAAAATAACCCCCATGAATCGACAAGACATCCTCCAACGAACCGCCGATCACGTCAAACAGGAATTCAGCGATGATTCCTCGGGCCACGACTGGTGGCACATCTACCGTGTATGGAAGAACGCCATCGCCATTTGCAAGCGCGAACCTGCTGACGATTACGTCGTCCAACTGGCTGCCCTGCTGCACGACCTCGACGACTGGAAGTTCAACCCGGGCGACGACGATACCCCCGTCCGCGCCAAGGCGTGGATGGAATCGCTGGCTGTCGAGCCTGCGGTGATCGAGCAGGTTTGCGAGATCATCCGGCATGTCTCGTACAAAGGCGCGGGCGTGGAGAATAAGATGAAGTCGCTCGAGGGTTTCATCGTGCAGGACGCCGACCGCCTGGACGCCATCGGCGCGATCGGCATCGGCCGTGCCTTCGCCTACGGCGGCTACAAGGGACGCGCGCTCTACGACCCCGATTCCCCGCCGCAGATGCACGCCACCTTCGAGGAATACAAGAATAGTAAAAGCGCCACCATCAACCATTTCCACGAAAAGCTGTTCCTGCTCAAGGACATGATGAACACGCCCACCGCCAAACGCATCGCCGAAGGGCGTCATCAGGTGATGCTCGATTTCGTCGAGCGCTTCATGCAAGAGTGGGAAGGACAGGATTTCCCCGAGTAAAAAGTGAGGGCCACCTATCAAGGTGGCCCTCACTTTTCTAATCAGCAAGCGAAATTTCCGCTTCTGGACCTTCAGTTGATTCTGCCTGGCTGATGCGGTTGGCCCGTCCGACGAGGAGCAGCGCGGGGGTCAGGAGCAGGCCCGAGGTCGAGAGGGCGGCGATGACCGAGGCGAAGCGCGCGATGACGGCCACGACGGGTCCGCCTGCCATCTGGCCGAAGGCGTCCACCTGGCTGAACATCGAGTGGACGGTGGCGCGCACGTTCGACGGCAACTTCTGGTTGACCCAGGCCGATTGCAGCGGTCCCGCCACATTGCGCAGCACGTAGATGGTCAGGTACAGGCCGAGGGTCAGGGCCAGCCACGGGGAGAGGGCGAAGCCGATCAGCGTGGCGGAGATCAGGCCAGTCGCGGCCAGCATCGAACGGCCAATGGACAGCGGGCTGCCCGTGTCCACGCGTTTTTCCACGAAGCGCATTGCCAGGATGGTGAGCAGCGAGCCCGCCACACGCAGAGCGGAGAAGAAGGCCACCTGGTTGCTGCCGAAGATCGCGGGCAACTCGAACGTGTCGAGGATATGCTTGACCCACAGACGGTCGAAGCCTTCGCTGTACAGGCCAAAGAACAGCCCCACGCCGACGATGTTCATCAGGCGCGGCTGCGAGCGTACGACCTTCATTCCCTGGTTGAAGGTATGCCCCATATGCTGCCAGTTGTTGCGGTCTTCCCTGGGCGTGGGATGAAAGCCCGTCTCGGGCATGATGAAGATCAAGGTCACGCCGATCAGGATCACGCCGATTGCGCCGACGAGGATGGGCAGGGCCACGTTCGAGCCGCCGATCAGGGCCGCCGCGCCCATGCCGAACAAGGAGGCAGTCAGGCCGACCTGAGTGGCGCGCAGGAAGAGTTTGTTGGCGGGTTCCTCGCCGATCTCATCGGTGATCCAGGCCTGAGTGGCACCGCTGGTGAAGGTGTAGCCCAGGCCCCAGATGACCTGCGCCAGCAGGATGGGCAGAAAGGCGGGGAACAGCCCTTCGACCAGGAAGCCCGCGCCCATCAGCAGGTAGCCGATGATGATCGAGAGACGGCGGGAGTAGGCGTCGGCCACCACACCGGTGGGAATTTCGAACACGAAGGCCGAGACCTCCAATGCTGTGCCGACTAGCACGAGCTGCATCGGGCTGAGTCCCGCCACGGTGGCCTCGTACAGCGACATCGAAACGAACATCATGCTGAAGAAGGCCGAGGCGGTGAACTCGATGAACAGATAGACCTTGCTTGCATCCAACTTTAAGGTTCGAAACATGCTTTACCTT
>CALLJA010000093.1 GCA_938008865.1 uncultured Anaerolineales bacterium | reverse complement strand
TGCGCCATGAACAGGTCCGTGTTGCGCAGCGACATGCGGATGGCCCGCACGCCCAGGAACGGGTTGGCCTCGGGTGGCAATTTGATGTAGGGCACTTCCTTGTCGCCGCCCACGTCCAGCGTGCGCACGGTGACTGGGCAGCCGCCCATGGCCGCGCCGATCTGGCGCAGCACGGTCAATTGCTCGGCCTCGTTGGGCGGGGTCTCGCGCGTCAAAAAGAGGAATTCGGTGCGCAGCAGGCCGATGCCCTCGGCGCCGTTGTTCACCGCCGACTGCGCGTCTTGCAGGCTGCCGGTATTGGCAAAGACCTCCACGCGTCGCCCGTCGCGGGTGACGGCGGGGGTGTGGCTGGCGCTCAATAGCTTTTGTCGCGACTCGACCCAGGCCACACGGCGCGTTTCCAGGTCGGCGCGCACTTGCTCCGTCGGCTCGACCCACAGCGCGCCGTTGAAGCCGTCGATGGCCACTGTCGTGCTTGCAGGCAATCGCTCCAGCGCCGGGCTGACGCCCGAGAGGGCAGGGATGCCCAACGCCCGCGCCAGGATCGCGCTATGCGAGGTCGGCCCGCCGCCCACGGTCAGGATGCCAAGCACAGCCTGCATATCCAATTGTGAGGTTTCGGTGGGGGTGATGTCCTGCGCGTACAGGATGACGGGCGTCTCGAAGGTGATCGGCCCGGCCGCGGCTTTGCCCGCCAGCGCAAATAACACCTGCGTTTCCACGTCCTCCACATCGGCTGCGCGTTGTTGCAGGTAGGCATCTTCCAGAGCGCGATAACTTTGCGCCACGCGGTCCACCGCTGTGCGCCAGGCTGCCGAGGCGTTCTGGCGCGTCTCGAAGATGGCCTGGCGGGTGTGTTCCATCAAGTCAGGGTCTTGCAGGATTAGCGCGTGCGCGTCGAAGATGGCAGCCTCGGCCTCACCCAGCGTAGCCTTGAACTGTCCGCGCCGCTGCTGGATGTCCTGCCGAACGGACTCCACTGCCCGTTGGAATTTCTGCCACTCTTCCTCTGGATGTTTGGCGGGTTCCTGCGAAATGGGTGGAACCTGCGGCTGATAGCGGTAGAGCGGTCCGACCGCGATGCCTTCGGAGATGGCGATGGCGCGCGCCGCGCCCTCGGCCAGCGGCTCGGAGGGTTGCGCCTGCGGGCTGGCCGGTGCGGGTTGAGAAGCGGGCCGCTCGCCGAAGTGATCGTCCACCAGCGCCTGCAGCGCCGACAGGGCCGCATCGGCTTCGTCGCCCGCAGCGCTGACCTCGATCTGGTGTTCCTCCACCGCGCCCAGCGTGGCAATGGCGTTCAGGCTGCGCGCCGAGACAGGCCCCTTGCCGTTGGTCAGGTTGCGGACGAACACGTCCGCCTTGTAACTGGCGGCGGTCTGCACGAACCGCGCCGCCGGACGGGCATGTAGACCATGCGGGTTATGCAGGGTGAGGACGATCTTGCGGCCCGCGCTTTCCACCGCGAGCGGCGCGGCTTCCGCCGCCGGGCCGCCGCCCAGGCTGCCGTCGATCTGCTCTTTTTTCGGGAGCAGGGCTTGCTGGGCTTCGCGGCAGACGGTGTCCAGGTCGCTGCCTAGGCCGATCTGCACGCCCGCCGCAATGCAGCCTTCTACCAGCGGGGCGGCGCAGAAACGCACCGTGGACCCGATCTCGGGTTCCAGGAATTCCAGCGCCATTTGCGCGCTAAGCACGGCGCTGCCCAGGTCCATCATGACTAGGACGCCGTCGGGCGAGTGGACCGAGCGGATGGCGTCCGTGATTTCCACGGCATCTGTGCCAAATTCGCTGCGGTCGTCGCCGATACCTGCTGCAACGGCCATCGGGATGGGGCGCGTCGTCACCTGTTTGACGAGGTGTACCAGCGCGTTTGCCAGTTCGCGGCTATGCGAGACGATAACGAGGCCAACCATAGGTCCCCCTGCGGGTCAACTCCGGGAGGCGATCACCAGGGCCAGCCAGGCTCCGTAGGAGATCGCCGCGACGCCCACGAGCGCCAGCAGCCAGTCCACGGCGGTCAGGACGCCGCGCGACGGTTTCAGGTCGAGGATGATGCCGCGCAGTCCGCTCAGCGAGTGGGTGACCACTGTCGCCAGGAAGAGGATCTCCATGAGCGGGATGAGCGGGTTGCTGTAATAGGCCACCACGTCGGCGTAGGTCAACAGGCCGTTCTGGCCGATGAAGTGGTTGACGATGAAGTGGACCAGGATCAGTATGATCAACAGTGGGCCGGTCACAATCTTGACCAGCCACAGCCAACTGTTTTCGCCCGAACGGGGTGCGGATGTGTTTCGAATTTCAGCGGACATGCGTTCTCCCTTCTAGGCGGTGAACATGCGGATGCCGAAGACCAGGATGGCGACCACGGCCACGGCCATCAGCGCGTAGAAAAGCTGTTTCTGGCGGGTGATGCTGACGCCGAACGTGGTCAGGATGATGCGGACGCCGTTCAGCCCGTGCAGGATGCCCGCCGCCACGACCAGCAGCTCGCCGATGATGATGATCGGGTTGTGCATGAGGGCCACAAAGCCGTCATAGGCCTCGGGCCCCTGGGCCAGTTGACCGAGCATGACCAGGTGCAGGAACAGGTAGAAGGTCAGGCCGAGGGCGGTGACGCGGTTCAGGATGAAGGCCCAGCCGCCGGTTTGCCGTCCGATCGGGTTGAACCAGGTCCAGAATTTGGCGGGGGAGGGCAGGTTGTGTTTGTTGTCCATGAGGGGCTCACGATCTGCGGAATACGCGGCTGAAGCGTTCGACGAAGACCTGTTTGCGCAGGTCCATGATGCGGCGCGCAGGATCCACGAAAGAGGGGCAGACGGCGGTGCATTCGAAGGCGCTGTGGCAGCGCCACAGACCGTCCTCAGTATCCACCAGGCCCAGCAGTTCAGGGTTACGTTTGAGGCCGTTGGCCTGCGCCCCGGCCAGGACGGCCGGGCCAAGATAGTCGCTGGAGGTGGCCGCTGACGGGCACGCGCTGATGCACAGACCACACTCGATGCAATCAGCCAGGCGGATGTATTGCTCGTCCCCGGCCGGCCAATCGGCGGGTTTCTTTTCGGCCTCGGCCTGGGTGACGGGCAGGACCGAACGCGCGCCGACCGTGTCGAGGCGGCTGTAGAGGGAGCCCATGTCCACGGCCAGGTCGCTGATGACCGGGAAATTGCGCAGCGGTTCCACTTTGAGCGTGCCGCCGTCCTGGGTTACGTCGCGGATGTAGGTGATGCAGGTCAGTTTTTCCACGCCGTTGACGCGCATGCCGCACGCGCCGCAAGTGGAGTGGTGGCAGGCGTGGCGGAAGCAGACGGTGCGGTCCATGAAGGCCCACACGCGTTCCACGGCGTCGAGGACGTATTCGTCGGGGTCCACGTCCAGCGCAAATTCGTCAAAGTGGGGCGCTTCGGCCTCTTTTTGACGATGGATTTTCAGGGTGATCTTCCATTTGTTTTGGCTCATGGCAATTCCTCAGTTGGGCAGCGCGTAATACTGGCGGTAGGAGACCAGCGGCACTTCCTTCGTCTGGCAGGGCGCGTTCAGGCCCAGTTTTTCACAGACGACGTCGGCCGTCTTTTCGGCCATGGCGCGCAGGGTGGTGGCCTTACCGCCGGTGATGGTGACGAAACCTTCCACGTTGTGAGTCTCTTTGTGATCGTAACATTTGAAGGTGCGTGCCGCACTGCGCCCGGACCCACTGGAGATGAGCGGACGGGTGGCCATGTACTTTCCGCGTATCCGCGCGTTGCGGATGGCCGGGATGAGTTCCGCGCCGCGTTCGAGCATGAGGTCGACATGGTCGTCGAGCACGGGCACGTAGTCGAGGTCGTCGATCTCGAAGGAGGTGGTGCCGACCACCACCATGCGCCGCTGCGGCAGGACGATGTCGCCGTCGCCGGGTTTGTTCAGGCGGTTGATGGCTCGCTGGACGAAGCGCTGGTCGTAGGCCACCATCACGCCCGGGGTGGGCTTGACCGGCACGTCGGCGCCCGCCATTTCAGCGATCTCGCCGGCCCACGCGCCGGTGGCGTTGACCAGGATGTCGCCGCGCAGTTCCTCAGCTTTATTGGACTGCCGGTCCAGGATGCGGACGCCCGTCACCCGGCCGGTCCCGTCCATGATCAGCCCTTTGGCTTCGGTATAGGTGCGGAACCTGGCCCCGTTCTTTTTGGCGTTGGCAGCGAAGGATAGCGCCAGGCGCAGGGGGTCGAAGGTGCCGTCCGGGATCAGGAAGGCAGTCAGCAGCCGGGGGTTGATGTTCGGTTCGAGACGCAGGGCTTGCTGAGGCGTGAGTTGTTCTAGCGGGATATGACAGGCTTCGCAGCCATCGATGAATGCCTCTCCGTAGGCCAGGTCGCTGTCGTCCAGGGCGATGAACAGGCCGCCGTTCGGCTCGATGGCCTGGGGCACGATCTTGCGCAGCAGGGTATTCTCGTCGATGCACTCGATGGCCGACTCCTGGTCCTTGACGGCGTAGCGCCCGCCGCAATGCAACAGGCCGTGGGTGCGGCCCGACGTGCCGTTGCAGATATCGCCGCGCTCGATGACGGTGACGTCGAAGCCGCGCAACGCCAGGTCGTGCGCGGTCGCCACCCCGGTGAACCCCGCCCCCACGATGATCGCATGTGGTTTGCTCATGTGCGGAAACTCCATGTTGGTGATCGTTGTATCGTTTCAGTTCTTTCCACAATCAGGACAATCGCAGACATCATTAATGATTGCATCCAGTTCGGGTGTGATTTTTTCGGCAGGCCCGCTCTTGAATCCGACTTTCCCACACCAGCAGGCATACCAGCCCAGGTCGATCTGTTCGTATGCGGGGCGCGGCGCGTTCAGGGCCACGCATTCCACGTCCATGCGCCAGCGTGCATTGGTGACCAGCCTTTCGACGCCGGCTTGTTTCAGTTTTTCCGCGTACAGTCGAAAGTGGGTGCAGTGCCGCATCAACAGCACGCCGACGGTGACATCGCGCGGAAAGGGCAGTGCGCGCGCGTCGGCGCAGATGGGGACAAGACGGCTGCTCGACCGTCCGCAAGCCAGGCCGCGTTCGAGCACCTGCGGGTTGATCTCCAGCGCGTACACCTTTTGGGCGATCCCGCTCAGGGCGTACGCCAGCCGCAAGTCGCCTGCGCCGATCTCGATGACCACATCCGTGGGGAGAATCTGGGCCAGCACCGCCCGGTAGGTCGGTTCGTCGTAGGCCGCCCAGCGGTATTCCCAATCCTGGCCTGGGGACGCCGGTCGATTCTCGAAAACACTCATGGCGGGTTTGCCGCTACCGCCTGAGGAAACGATTGATGAAAATGTATCCGAAGAAGATCGCCCAGATCAACCCGCCGAAGAGCAGTCCCCACAGCAGGCCCTCGCCCCAACCCTGCACCGGGGCAACCTGCGCGGCTGTCAGCACAGCCATGCCCACGCTGGTGATGGCGATGATAATGATGCCGCTACGCATCGAGATCCAGGGGTCGTTCGGGAGGCTTTTGGCTGTGTTCTTTTTGGGTTGGGATTTCTGCTTTGCGGTCACTGTGTTCTCCGGGTGGGGGAATATTTTACTACGCCGAGCGCGGGAAATAAGAGGAGGGGTGGTCTGACCACCCCTCCCGTTTTGCCTGGAGGTTAGTCGACCCACTCGAAGGTGCGGGTGACGGCCTTCTTCCAGCCCTTGTATTCCTTGTCGCGCAGGGCCGCGTCCATCTGCGGCTTCCATTCCTTGTCCTTGGCCCAGTTGCTGCGCAGGTCTTCCACGTTCTTCCAGAAGCCCACAGCCAGGCCAGCCGCGTAGGCGGCGCCGAGGGCGGTCGTCTCAGCCACCTGCGGGCGGATGACGGGCACGCCGAGGATGTCGGACTGGAACTGCATGAGCAGTTCGTTGTATACCATGCCGCCGTCCACCTTGAGGGCGGTCAGGTCCACGCCGGAGTCCTTGTTCATCGCGTCCAGCACCTCGCGGGTCTGGAAGGCGGTGGCTTCGAGTGCGGCGCGGGCGATGTGGCCGCGGTTGACGTAGCGGGTCAGGCCGACGATCACGCCGCGGGCGTCGCTCTTCCAGTACGGGGCGAACAGGCCGGAGAAGGCCGGCACGAAGTAGATGCCGCCGTTGTCTTCGACGGTACGGGCCAGCGGTTCGACATCGCTGGATTTCTCGATCATCTTCAGGTTGTCGCGCAGCCACTGGACGAGGGCGCCGGTGATGGCGATGGAGCCTTCGAGGCAGTACACGGCGGGTTCCTTGCCGATCTTGTAGCCCAGGGTGGTCAGCAGGCCGTTGGCCGACTGGACGGGTTTGTTGCCGGTGTTGAGCAGCATGAAGCAGCCCGTACCGTAGGTGTTCTTGGCTTCGCCGGCACTGAAGCAGGTCTGGCCGAAGAGGGCGGCCTGCTGGTCGCCGAGGTCACCGGCCACCGGGATGCCGTCCAGGGCGCCCACGGCATAGCCGTACACTTCGGACGACGCCTTGATGGCGGGCAGCATGGCGTGCGGGATGCCCATGACCTTGAGCATATCCGGGTCCCAATCGAGGGTCTCGAGGTTCATCAGCATGGTGCGCGAGGCGTTGGACACATCGGTGATGTGGACGCCGCCCTTCGGGCCGCCGGTCAGGTTCCAGATGACCCAGGTGTCGATGTTGCCGAAGAGGACTTCGCCCTTCTCGGCTTTGGCGCGCACACCGGCCACGTTGTCGAGGATCCATTTGATCTTGGGGCCGGAGAAGTAGGTGGCCAGGGGCAGGCCGACCTTGGAGCGGAAGCGGTCCTGGCCGCCGTCCTTGGCGAGTTCGTTGCAGATCGCGTCGGTGCGGGTATCCTGCCAGACGATGGCATTGAAGACCGGTTTTCCGGTGGCCTTTTCCCAGACGACGGCGGTCTCGCGCTGGTTGGTGACGCCCACCGCGGCGATATCCTTGGGGGAGATGCCGCTTTTGCGCAGCGCGCCTTCGATGACTTCCTGAGTGCGGGTCCAGATCTCGGTCGCGTCGTGCTCGACCCAACCGGGCTTCGGGTAGATCTGCTCGTGTTCCTTCTGGTCGATCGCAACCACCTTGCCTTCATGGTCGAAGATCATGAAGCGGGTGCTGGTGGTTCCCTGGTCAACTGCGGCTGAATATTTAGCCATTTTAGCCTCCATAGAGAGTATGCTTTGGGGATTGCGTTATCCTAACGCGCAACGCGTGACGCCCGTGCGTTTGCGTTCCTTTCATTCAGGCCATCTGGCGGGCGCGCCAGATTCGTGCGTTTAGGTGCAGTTCTTCCATGTCTCGGCAGCGACTTTCAGGATCAGGTAGGAAGACGTTGCGCCGGGGTCCTGGTGACCTGCGCTGCGTTCGCCCAGGTAACTGGCGCGTCCCTTGCGCGCAACGAGCGGGATGGTCGATTCCATGCCCTTCTGGGCGGCGCCTGCCGAGCGTTCGAGGGCCGCGTTGATGGGCTGACCTTCCTGTAATGCCTGTTTCAGTTCGTTGACAGCCGGGGTGAGCGCGTCGACCATGGTCTTGTCCTGGAGTTCCGCCTTGCCGCGCATCACAATGCCGCTCAGTGCAGCTTCGAGGGCTTCGGCCCAGTCTGCAAGGGAGAGTTCCATCTTGCCGGCGGTCTTCATGCCGGCTTGCAGGAACCAGGTCCCATACAACGGGCCGCCGGCTCCACCGACTGTGGAGAGCAGCGTCATGCCGACTGTCTTGAAGATCGTGCCGATATCCTTGTCGCTGATCTCGGGCATCTTGTTGAGGACGGCCTTGAAGCCGCGGTCCATGTTTGCGCCGTGGTCGGCGTCGCCGATGGCAGAATCGAGATCGGTGAGGTAGGCGCTATTTTCGGAAAGCATCCCGGCGATGGCTTTGATCCAGGCTAAAACGTCGTCACGATGAACAGGCATATTCCAACTCCGTAAAGGGCCAGGGCGATCTTGAGAATCGCCCTGGCTTCGATGGTTTGACTCTTAGACGCCCCAGCGCAGCCCGGGGGTCTTGACGGGGGCATCCCACAACTTGAGCATGTCGTCGTCCATCTTGAGCATGGTGATGGACGTGCCGGCCATTTCGAGGCTCGTGATGTAGGGGCCGATCAGGTTGCGGACAACCTTCAGGCCGTGCTTGTTCGCGATCTCATAGGCCTTGCGGTAGATGATGTAGAGCTCGATCAGCGGCGTGCCGCCCAGCCCGTTGACGAACAACAGCACTTCGTCGCCGGCCTTGTAGGGGATGTCGCTGATGATGGGTTCCATCAGCATCTCGGTGATCTCGTCCGCGCTCTTGAGGGGCATGCGGGTACGGCCTGGTTCGCCGTGAATGCCGATGCCGATCTCCATCTGGTCTTCGGGAAGATCGAAGGTGGGTTTGCCGGCGTGCGGAACAGTGCAGGAGGTGAGGGCCATGCCCATCGACCGCCCCAGGTTCTTGGCCTTGCGGCAGATTTCGGCCACTTCCTTGAGGGAGCGTCCCTGTTCGGCGGCCGCGCCGCATAACTTCTCGGCCAGGACGGTGACGCCCACGCCGCGGCGGCCAGCCGTGTACAGGCTGTCTTTGACGGCCACATCGTCATCGGTCACCACGCTCTCGACTTCGATCCCTTCGGCGCGGGCCAGGTCGGCCGCCATGTCGAAGTTCATGATGTCGCCGGTGTAGTTCTTGACGATGTGCAGGACGCCCTTGCCGCCGTTCACTGCCTTGGTGGCTTCGAGCATCTGGTCGGGCGTGGGAGAGGTGAACACAGCGCCCGGGCAGGCTGCATCGAGCATGCCCATGCCCACGAAGCCGCCGTGCATGGGCTCGTGGCCCGAGCCGCCGCCGGAGATGACGCCGACTTTGCCGTTGATGGGGCCGTCGGCGCGCATGATGAAGTCCGGCCCGTAGTGGACCTTCACCAGGTCCGGGTGGGCGAGGGCGATGCCCTCCAATTCCTCGCGAACGACATTTTCAGGTTTGTTGATTAGTTTTTTCATGGAGCACCTCCGTGCGCCCAATGCGAATGTGGGGATGGTTACTTCTTGGGCAGGTAGGCGGTCACGAACCAGTCATACAGGTAGATGCCGATCAGGGCGCCGATGATGGGCGCAACCACAGGGATCCACCAGTAGCCGTCCGCAAACAGGCCCTGCGTGCCAGCCACGAGGCCGAAGAGGCGCGGGCCAAGGTCGCGGGCGGGGTTGATGGCGTAGCCGCTCGGGCCACCCAGGGAGAGGCCCACCGCCAGCACGGTGCCGCCGACCAGGAACGGTCCCATGTTGTGCATCAGGCCGGTGTTGCGGCTGTCGCCGCTGGCCAGGATGCCCCACAGAAGGACTGCGGTGCCGATGATTTCAGCGATGAAGGCGTTCACGAAGCTGTAGCCGCCGGTCGAGGAGACGCCCGCCGCAGCAGCCGTGCCCCAGAAGGTCTGTCCAAACACCGAGCCCGGTCCCGTGCACCAGACGTTCGGCATGCCAGCACCCTTCAGACCATCCATGTAGACCAGGTAGACGCCCAAAGCGCCAAGGAAAGCGCCGACCAATTGGGCGAGGATATAGGGCAGAACCTTGCTCCAGGGGAAATCGCGCTTGGCCGCCAGGGCGATGGTCACCGCGGGGTTCAGGTGAGCACCGGAGACGCCAGCCGACACGTAAACGGCTACGATCACCGCGAAGGCCCAGCCGATGGTGATGGTATTCCAGTTGTAGGCGCCAGCGCCGAGGCGTGGAGCCAAGCCGACGTTGGCAACGACGCCATCGCCCAGCAGGATCAGAATGAAGGTCCCAAAGACCTCACCGAGCAGTTGTCCGAACATTTTCTATCTCCTTGTAACTAGTGATTTTGGATTAGAGCGGCAAACGGACACGTGCCAGGCAAAATTATGGTTTCAGCGCACCTCCTGTGAATGGAATTTTCGAGACCGCGAAAAATGGGGCAAACTTTAAGATCAAAGCCGCCAAAAGAAATGACTTCTTTTGGCGGCTCGGACTTTACCGTATCAAATAAACAACGCAAGAGTGGGTGATGGTCAACCACTCCTGACAAAATGCTCCCGAATGTGTATGCATCACTTGCAACATAAAATCCTCGTTCCACTAGAATACTTCATACGGACGTACCCTTTAATTCTATGGAGCAGATGACCCTTTTGTCAAACAAGTGACCGAAAAATGTTTCAAAATGTTACGGTTTCTTGATGACGGCGTTTCTCTATGAAACATTTACCTTTCATAATGGAAAAAATGAAGGAAAACGACAAAGCAGTCACGGGCGAATGCGCGGTTTTCGATAGTCTTCCACGTGGATATCCAGCATTTTCAGCCGCCGCCAAAGCGTGGTGCGGCTGATGCCGAGGGCTAGCGCCATTTGGGTAGCATTCCCTCGGCAGGCTTGGGCAGTCTGGATGATCGTGGCGCGTTCGACCTCGCTCAGAGACTGGATCACGGCGGTTTCCTGCCCGCCCAGGGGCATCTGGTTGACGTATTGCAGTGAACTGGGGATCTGAGACAGGTCAATGACCCCGTCTGGGCCTACCTGGGTGGCGGCACGTCCGAGCACCGACTCGATCTCGCGCACATTTCCGGGCCAGGGATAACGTTTCAGGACCTCGATTACACCCGGGCCCAGCGATAGCGCGTAGCCAAGTTGTAGCGAAAGCCGCCGCAGGATGCGGTCCACCACCAGCGGGATGTCGCGGTTGCGTTCGCGCAGCGGCGGGATCGTGATGGCGAAAGTGCTCAGGCGGTAGTACAGGTCGGGGCGGAATCCGCCCTGGGCCAGTTGGTTTTCCATGCGCGCCGCGGTGGAGGCGATCACACGCACGTCCACTTCGATGGGGCGGCGTCCGCCGATGCGTTGGATGAAGCCCAGTTCGAGCACATTCAGCAGCACCGACTGCGCTTCGAGTGGCAGCGCATCCACATCCTGGAAGAAGAGCGTGCCCGCCTTGGCCAGCTCGAATTTGCTGGGACGGCTGCCGCCCCGTTCGAGGCCCGCGCTTTCGTCGTAGCCGAGCAGTTCGTTGATGACCAGTTCGTTGGGGATCGAGGAGCACGAGAAGATGACGAACGGCCCGTCGCGGCGGCGGCTGGCGTTGTGGATCGCGTTGGCCAGCGCGTTCTTGCCGGTGCCCATTTCGCCGCGGATCAGGATGCTGGCCTCGGCGTCGGCGGCCGAGCGTACGAAGTTGCGCACGCGCTGCACCTGGATCGATTCGCCCGGGATGTCATCCAACGTCAGCACGGCACTTGCGCCCACCTGGCGCTGCACCAGTTTGCGCACATCCTTTTCGGGTTGGAGTGTGACGATGCCCCATTGCAGGTCGTTCTTCTTGTTGAGCACGAAATACAGGCTGACGATGCAGTTGATGGTGCGCTCGTCCAGCGTGATGTTCACTTCCACGTCGCGCAGCGACTCGTGCTGCTGGATGGCCTGCATAAAGAAGGACGGGATGGTGAGGAGTTGGTCCACCCGTTTGCCCACCAGCGATTGGGCGGGCCGCCCCAGCAGGCTGCTGGCCGCGGCATTGGCGTGCAACAAAACGTTCTCGCCGTTCCAGACGATGATGCCGTCCTTGATGGAGGAGAGGATGCCGTTCAACTGGGCGAGCTGGCTGTTCTGCTCGGCCAGCAGGTAATCGGACTGACGCTGGCCTTCCACGGCGCGCGCGCCGGCCGCCACCAGGCCGAAGGAATGCGGATGGTAATTTTCCACCGGGGTGAACAGGCCCAATGCGCCGAGCGTGCGGCCCGGCAGGTCGAAGATCGGGGCGGCCACGCTGGCCAGGCCATGAAATTCCTGGCGATAATGCTCGGCCCCGATGACGCGGATCGGCATCTGCTCGGTCAGGGCCAGGCCGAGGGCGTTGGTGCCCACATGCTCCTCCGAGAGAAGCGCGCCCTGCATGATCCCCAATTTGGCGAGGCGGTGCAGCATTTCCTGGTCGCCCAGCAGGTCGAGCACGTATCCAGCCCCGTTCACGAGCAGGATGACGGTGTTGGAGTCCTCGACGCACTGGTAGGCGTCTTCCATGATGGGCCGCACGACCGAGATGAAATCGAAACTGGCGATCTGGGTCGCCAGGAAGTGGTCCTGGCTCAGGCGCGCGATCTTCAGCCCCTGCGAGAGATTGACATGCAGCCAGCTGCGCCGCCACGAGGTGGCGATGGTGCGTGGTACGTCGCTTTGAACGACGTGGCTTTCCACGAATTCCTTCCAGGCGTTGTGCTTGTTCTCGAAATGAGACATGGGGTGAGTCCAAAAGAACGGCGGGACCGCTTCAGCCTTTGGCGTACTTCTGGAAGACGCGCGCCAGCATGGTTTCAAGTTCCTCGATCACAACCGGCTTGGTCAGGTAGCCGTCTGCCCCGATGGCCATGGCCTTGTCCACGGTCACGTCGGCAGCCTCGGAGGAAAGCATCACGACTGGCAGCCGCTTCCAGGCTTGGTTGCGGCGCAGGAACTCCAGCAGGTCGAGGCCCGTCACCTCGGGCATGTTGATGTCGAGCAGCAGGGCGTCGGGGCGGCGGCCCGCCATCAGGGCCTGGGCGGCCGAGCGGGCGTTGAGGAAGGCGGCCGCTTCGCAGTCGAGCACCTTCAGCATCAGGCTGACCGCGCGGGACATCTCCTCGTCGTCGTCCACGATCCAGATTTTTTTCATTCCAGGTTTGCCTTTACGCTTTCGGCTGCGGCCAGGTTCATGCCGGGCGCCGCGGCCAGTTCTTCGATGCTTGCCTGTCTAATCTTATCCACAGAACCGAAATGTTTCAAGAGCGCTTTGCGGCGCGCAGGCCCGATGCCTGGGATCGAATCCAAAATGGAAGCCATGCCTTGTTTCGAGCGGCGCGCGCGATGGGCGGTGATGCCGAAGCGGTGCGCCTCGTCGCGGATGCGCTGCACGAGGTAGAGTCCCTGCGAGTGGCGCGGCAGCAGCAGCGAGTTCGAGCGGTGCGGGAAGAAGATCTCTTCCTCCTGCTTGGCCAGACCCACGACAGGGACTTGATCGGCCAGCCCGAAATTTTCCAGAACTTTGACGGCCCGCCCGAGTTGACCCTTGCCGCCGTCGATGATGACCAGGTCGGGCAGGAAGGAGAACGAGGCGTCGGGTTTCTTGGCCCCTGGAGCGGGCTCCGTTTGTTGGCCGCCCTGCCACCTGCGGAACCGTCGCGTCAGCATCTCCTCCATCGAGGCGAAATCGTCGGGCGCGCCGATGCTGGTGCTGTCGATGTTGAATTTGCGGTACAACTTCTTGTCGGGCACGCCCTGGGTGAAGACCACCATCGAGCCGACCGTGGCCACGCCCTGCGTGTGCGAAACGTCATAGCACTCGATGCGGTTGGGTGGCGCGGACAGGTTCAGCGCGGATTGCAATTCGGCCAGCGCGGTCTCCTGCTTGTGAGTGTCGGCCTCCCATTGGGCGCGCAGCGCAGAGAGGGTTTCGGTGGCATTCTCCGCCGCCATCTTGACCAATTCCTGCGGCTGCCCCTCCTTGGGGACGAAGAATTCCATCTTCCTGCCGCCGCGCTTCGACCTGAGCCACTCGCCGATGATCTTGGTCTCTTCGATCTCCTGGGGCAGCATCACCTGTTCAGGGACGCTGGCCGCCTCGGTGTAAAACTGCTTGATGAACTCGGACATCACCTCGTTGTCGGCGCTGTCCTCGGTACCTTCCAGGATGAAATATTCGCGGCCGATCAATTTGCCGTTGCGGATGAAGAAGATTTGCACGCAGGCTTCGCCATTGTTGCGCGCCATGGCCAACACGTCCGAGTCCTTGTAGTCGCTGGCAAAGACGATCTTCTGCCG
>CALLJA010000092.1 GCA_938008865.1 uncultured Anaerolineales bacterium | reverse complement strand
GTCGACGCCTTCGCCCAGGCGTGGGACATATACATTCGTTGCCATAAATGCTCCTCTTTTCCTCTGCGGTTAGTGTATCTCTGGATATTGCCCAGGTTCCACTTCGCGCATCATTTCATACACTGCATCGAAGATCGACTCGGCGTTGGGCTTGGACCAGTAATCTCCATCGCTGCCATAGGCGGGACGATGAGCCGTGCCCGAGAGGGTCCGCGCGGGAGAGTCGAGGTGGAAATACCCACCTTGTTTTTCGATCACCTCTTGCAGCATGTACGCCGACGTGCCGCCTGGCACATCCTCGTCCACGAACAACACGCGATTAGTCTTTTGAATCGATTCGACGATCCTGCCATGAATATCGAAGGGCAGCAGCGTCTGCACGTCGATGACCTCGATCTCGATGCCGACCTTGCTCAACTTCTCGGCGGCATCCAGGACGATGCGGCAGCATGCGCCGTACGTGACCACGGTCACGTCGCGGCCTTCGCGCAACACTTCGGGCACGCCCAACGGCAGGCACATCTCGCCGATGTTATCGGGCAGACGTTCCTTGACGCGATAGCCATTGAGCACCTCGACCATGATGGCGGGTTCGTCCGATCTGAGCAGTGTGTTATAGAAGCCCGCGGCGCGGGTCATGTCGCGTGGGACGAGCACGTACATGCCGCGCACCAGATGGATGATGCTTGCCATCGGCGAGCCCGAGTGCCAGATGCCCTCCAGACGATGTCCGCGTGTGCGCACGATGACGGGTGCCTTCTGTCCGCCCGCGGTGCGCCAGCGCAGCGTGGCCAGGTCGTCGCTCATGATTTGCAGTGCATAGAGCACATAATCAAGATATTGAATTTCCGCGATCGGGCGCAGACCGCGCATGGCCATGCCGATGGCCTGCCCGAGGATGGTGGCTTCGCGGATGCCCGTGTCGGTCACCCGCAGCGCGCCGTATTTTTCCTGCATACCCTTGAAACCCTGGTTGACGTCGCCCAGTCTGCCGACGTCCTCGCCGAAGCCAATCACGCGCGGGTCGCTCCCGAGGATGGAGTCGAAGGCGGCGTTGACCACCTCGAAGCCCATCACGGTAGGCGAAGCCTCCGAGTAGACGGGCGGCACTTCCTTGACCTTGAGCGCGGTCCCGCTATACAGGTGTTCGTCATACCGTTGGAGCCCGCTCTCGTGATATCGATTCATCCACTCGACCAGCACCTGCTTGGACGGATGTCCCTCGGCCCGCAGGGACCTCAGCGCCTCATGCGCCGCCGCATGGATGTCGCGGCGCGTGAAGGACGGCAGGCTGATCAGTCGGTCGCGCAACTGACGCAGGGTCTGCGTCAACGGCTGGGGCAGGCTGGTGGCGATCTCCTCGAACATGTCCGCCACCTGGACGCGCTCTTCCTCCATCGGAGCCAGGTACGCATCCCAGGCGGCTTTGCGGAATCGCTCCACTGAGGCTTGATCCTCTTTTTCAACGGCGACCAGCTCGGGGTCCGTGGCGATGGCGTTGTCCAAAATCCAGCGGCGCATGCGCGTCACGCAGTCGAATTCCTGTTCCCACTTGAGGCGCTCGGGCGATTTGTAACGCTCGTGGCTGCCCGAGGTGGAATGTCCCTGCGGCTGGGTGACGTCGATGACGTGCACCAGGGCGGGGATGTGATATTCGCGCGCGATGTCGGTGGCGGAGCGGTAGGTTTCGAGCAGGGCGGGATAATCCCAGGCGGGGACGGTGTACAGGTCGTAGCCGCGCTCGGCCTTTTCGGGGGGCGCTTCAGGATCGCGCTCGAAGCCCTTGAGCAGCGCCCCGATATTTTCCTTGACCATCTGGAACTGGTTGGGGACCGAGATGCCGTAGCCGTCGTCGTAGATGGTGAGCACGGCGGGGGCCTTGAGCACGCCGATGGCGTTGACCGATTCCCAGAACAGGCCCTCAGCGGTGGAGGCGTTGCCGATGGTGGCGAAGGTGACTTCGTCGCCGTTGTTCGAGAAATTCTTGAAGTTGAGCAGTTCGGGGAGGTTGCGGTAGAGGACAGAGGCGTACGCCAGGCCGACGGCGCGCGGCATCTGCGCGGCAGTGGGGGAGACGTCGGCGGCGACGTTGTACATCTGGGTCTGGTCGCGCCAGGAACCGTCGGGGTTGAGATTGCGCGAGGCAAAGTGGGCGTTCATCGAGCGGCCGCCCGTGGCGGGATCATGGGCCAGGTCCGCGTGGGAGTAGAGCTGGGCAAAAAATTCCTGGATGCTCATCACGCCTAAGGTGAACATCCAGGTCTGGTCACGATAATAGCCCGAGCGCCAGTCGCCCTTGCGGAAGGCGCGGGCAATGGCCAGGTTGGCCAGTTCCTTGCCGTCGCCGAAAATGCCGAATTTTGCCTTGCCACTCAGGACTTCACGTCTACCAATCAGGGACGCCTGCCTGCTTTGATAGGCCAGGCGATAATCGCGGAGGATTTCTTCTTTCGAAAAGGGAAGCTCGATACGAACATTACCCTTCTTTTTGGGCATGTCTCTCTCCTGAATTAGAGTGGTTTAGGGGGATTATAAC
>CALLJA010000091.1 GCA_938008865.1 uncultured Anaerolineales bacterium | reverse complement strand
GCGAGCCCGAGCAGAGCGAGTGGCGAAGCAATCTCTTTGTGCTACAATGATTTTGATGACCACCAATCTGCGTCCCTCTCCCCTGGCGGGGACCTGGTACCCCGCCGACCCCGACTCTCTGGCCCGCAGCGTGGACGAGTACCTTGCCCAGGCTGAGTTGCCCGAATTGAACGGAGATGTGTTGGGTGTCATCGCTCCCCATGCGGGACATATCTACTCGGGGCCTGTGGCAGGCTACGCCTTTGCTGCCTTGCGCAGGCGGACTCCCGATGTGGTGGCCGTGCTCTCGCCCTATCACAATTTCCACACCATCCCCTTCCTGACCAGTTCTCACAGCGCCTACGTCACGCCGTTAGGGGAAATCCCTGTCGCCCAGGAACTGCTCGACGACCTGGATGACCGCCTGCACCACAGTCTGGGTGTCGGCCTGACGCGTGTCGCGCGTGACCGTGAACATTCGCTGGAGATCGAGTTGCCCTTCCTGCAACGCGCGTTGCCCAGGCCCTTTCACCTGCTGCCCGTCATGGTGCGGGTCATCGATCCGCACTTGGCCGAGGGACTGGGCCAGGCCCTGGCCGACCTGCTGCGCGGGCGAAACTTCCTGTTGGTGGCCAGCACGGACCTGTCGCATTTCTACACCCAGAAGCAGGCCGAGCGCTTCGACGCGGAGATGCTCCGTCAGTTCGAGGCGTTCACGCCCGAGTGCCTCTTCGAGACCGAGGAGGCGGGCAAGGGCTTCGCCTGCGGACTGGGCGCGGTGGCTTCGGTCCTGTGGGCGGCGCGTGCCCTCGGCGCGGACAAGGTTCAGGTGCTGCATCACGCCACCTCGGGTGACGTCACAGGCGATTTTTCGTCCGTGGTGGGGTATGGCGCGGCTGCGATTTTGAAGAGCAGGGGATAACTGCAACTATTTCACGGATTGTCCAAGAGTCGCTTGGAGAAGCGTCTTACCAAAGGTCACTTAGAAAATCTGGCTCTCCCATTTCTGGCGGAACACATGCACAGATTACGCAGATTTCACTGATTTTGAAGGCAAAACCCCGCGTAATCTGTGGATTGTCCTCGCTCTTTCCCATTCATGATGGGAGAGTCGAAAATCTCTGTGACCTTTGTGACCTCCGTGGTGAATTTTTTTCAAGGGGGACGATTATAATCACCCCATGTTTGCGCGCATTTCGGTCAACCTGCCCGCCGTGAGCGGGAGTTTCGATTACGCCATCCCGCCTGAGTTGGCGGGGCAGGTGACGCTCGGGCAGTTGGTCACGGTGCCGTTCGGGCGGCAGACCGTGCAGGGTGTGATCCTCGAGTTCGTGGAGACTCCGTCCGTGGCGGAGGTGCGCCCGATCCTCTCGACGCTCGACCCGCAGCCCGTGCTGACTCCTGCGCAGATTCAGCTGGCCCACGCCCTGGCGGACTCCACCCTTGCGCCATTGGCCGCCTTCGTCGACTTGATGCTGCCGCCTGGCCTCAGTCAGCAGGCCGATACGCTGTTCACCTTGCGTGACCCAAATCTCCAACCCTCCGACGTATCCCAGACGGCTTCCCGTCTGCTCAAATTGCTGCAAGAAAAAGGCCCCCTGCGCGGACGGCAGATCGACCGTCACTTCGCCCAGGTGGACTGGCGCAAGACCGCGCAGATGCTGGTCCGACGCGGCGTGTTGACGAGTCAATCCGTGCTGCCCACGCCGACGGTGCGCCCGAAGTTCATCCGCGTAGCGGAACTGGCCGTTGCGCCCGAGGTCGCCGAAGCGGCCATGTCCAGCCTCGGCAAGACCGAGTCCACGCGGACGCGGCGCGCGGCAGCCCTGCGCTTCCTGATGCGCGTGCCCGACGCGGTAAACGTCGCATGGGTATATGCCGAGAGCGGCTGTAACCTGGCGGACCTGCAGGAATTGGCCGAGCGCGAGTTGATCCTTTTGCGCGAGAGCGAAATCTGGCGCGACCCGCTGGAGAAGATTCAGATCGCCGAGGCGGAGCGCAAGCCTGAGTTGACCGCCGACCAGGCCCAGGCTTGGGAGTCAATTCGAGCGGGGTTCGAGTCACTCGCGACGGGGCAGGTCATCTCGCCCTTCCTCTTACAGGGCGTGACGGGTTCGGGTAAGACCGAGATCTACCTGCGCGCGGTGGAAGAGACCGTGCGGCGCGGCAAACAGGCCATCATCCTCGTGCCCGAGATCGCGCTGACCCCGCAGGCCGTGCGCCGTTTCCTGGCGCGCTTCCCCGGGCAGGTGGGGCTGGTTCATTCGAAATTGTCGGACGGCGAACGCTACGATACCTGGCGACGCGCCCGCGCGGGACTGCTCAAGCTGGTCATCGGTGCGCGCTCGGCGCTCTTTGCGCCGTTGCCGAACCTTGGATTGATCGTCGCGGACGAGTGTCACGACGGTTCGTATTATCAGGCCGACCCGCCTTTTTATCATGCGGTGGAGGCGGCCCAGGCCTATGCGCGCCTGACGGGTTCGGCTTGCATCCTGGGCAGCGCCAC
>CALLJA010000090.1 GCA_938008865.1 uncultured Anaerolineales bacterium | reverse complement strand
CATGCCGACCATCAGCCCGGCCCGCCCGTGGAGTTCGACCTGCGCGAGCAGAATCGTTCCGTGCAGCAGGCGTATGCGCAATTGACCTCCGAACAACAGCACGTTCTGGCCCTGCGGTTCGGCGAGGGATATTCCCTCGAAGAGACCGCCTCGCACATGCGGAAGAACGTGAACGCCGTCAAGGCCCTCCAGTTCCGCGCGCTGGCCGCGCTCCAGCGCCAGATCGGTGAAGCGCCCCATGAATAATAAACTGTACGAAGCCCTCGAATCCTGTCTCCAGGCCCTGGAAAACGGCGACAGCCTAGACGCCGCCCTGGCGCGTCACCCCGGCCTGGAGTCTGAACTACGCCCGATCCTCGAAGCCGCCAGCCAGGCGCGCGGGATGTCTGCCCCCATGCCTTCCGCCGATGCAATGCGGCGCGGCAAGGCGCGCCTGCTCCAGCAGGCCGCCGAGATGCGTGAGGCAAAACGGCCCGCGCGCAGGCGCCAGTCGGTCATCCCGCTCTTCCAGCGGCTGGCCATTGCCCTCAGTTTGGCGGCGGCGGCCTTATTCAGCGGCACGGGACTGGTGCAGGCCTCGTCCACGGCCCTGCCGGGCGAGAACCTGTATCCCGTCAAGCGCACCTGGGAAGACATGCGCCTGTTCTTTGTGTTCTCTTCCGAGGCGCGTGAAGCCATGGAAGGCGAATACGAGCAGGAGCGCCTGGACGAAGTGGCCGAACTGCTGCGTGAGGGACGCGTGGTCTCGATCACGTTCAGCGGTGTGGTGTCTCAGGTTGCGGATAACGGCCTGGTGGTCTCGGGCGTGCCCGTGGCCCTGACCGGCCAGACGGCCTTCTCCGGTGACCCGCTGACCCTGGGCGCGGCCGTCATCGTGACCGGGCGGACCGATACGCTGGGGCATGTCTCGGCGGTGATGGTGCAGGTCCTGCCGCCCGGCTCGGTGGTGCCGACCGGTGAACGCGAAGACGAGTCCTCCACGGATGGCGGCGAGTCCGAGGGTCCGCAAGGGAATGCCAACGAAGGCAGGCCCGAAAGCACCTTCCGCATCGAAGGTACGCTGCAATCCGTCAACGGCAACGTGTGGATCATCGACGGGCAGACCGTGTACGTCGAAAACCCCGCGCTACTCGGCCTGGTCTCGGTGGGGATGCGTGTCGAGGTCAGGGGCTACTTCTCGGCCGATGGGCGTTTCATCGTGACGCGCGTCGAGGTCAAGGGGCCCGAGTCGGAACATGAGAGCGTCAGCCCTGTGAACGATTCCGATGCGGCGGATGATAATGCCAACACAAACGAGAACGGGAACGAAAACGAGAACGGCGACGATAACAACAACTCTGACGATTCCAATGACAACAGCGACGTCGACGCCAACGACAATACGAACGACAATTCGAACGAAGACAACAGCAACCAGAACGCCAATGACAACACGAACGACAACACGAATGACAGCAAGGATGACAACACGAACGATAGCGGCGGCGGCGACAACAAGAACGATAATGGAAACCAGAACGATAACCAGAACGGGAACGAAAACTCCAACTCCAACGACGATTGAGACCGGGCGGGCCGCAAGGCCCGCCCAATTCTTTTAAGTTTGGCGCAGGCGGGGCCTTATTGCAATCGGAAGTAAAATAGTGTAAATTAATCCCCTAGCACGCCCGTTCTATTTTCCATCGCAGGAGAGATGAATCATGGCTGACAACGAATTCTATCTGGGCCGCGCCTTCGACCCCAAGGCGGGCAAGGTCACCGCGCAGGACATCAAGTACGACCCCGCCGACCTGACCACGCACGCCGTCGTGACTGGCATGACGGGCTCAGGCAAGACGGGCCTGTGCGTGTCGCTGCTCGAAGAGGCCGCCCTGCAAGGCGTGCCCGCCCTGATCATCGACCCCAAGGGCGACCTGACCAACCTGCTGCTGCACTTCCCCGACCTGGCCCCGCAGGACTTCCAGCCCTGGGTGGACCCCGACATCGCCCGCCGCGCGGGCAAGACCGTGGAGCAGGCCGCCACCGAGGCTGCGCTCTCCTGGCGCAGCGGACTGGCCGAGTGGGGCATCACGCCCGACCGCATCCGCTCGCTCTCGAACGCGGTGCAGTACGCCATCTACACCCCCGGCTCGGACGCGGGCGTGCCCGTCAGCGTGTTGTCGTCGTTGGCCGCCCCCGAACTGGATTGGGCCGCCAACCGCGAGGCCCTGCGTGAACGCATCTCCAGCACGGTCACGGCCCTGCTCGGGCTGGTCGGCATCGAAGATGTGGACCCGATCCGCTCACGCGAACATATTCTGCTGGCCAACATCTTCGAGATGGCCTGGAGTCAGGGCAAGGGCGTGGACCTGACCGAGCTGATCCTGCAAACCCAAACTCCCCCGTTTGAAAAACTTGGCGCCTTCCCCGTCGACACCTTCTACCCGCCCAAGGACCGCATGGAACTGGCGATGGCGCTCAATAACATCCTGGCCTCGCCCGCCTTCGAGGTCTGGCGCGAAGGCCAGCCGCTGGACGTCAAGAGCCTGCTCTTCGCCGAAAACGGCGCCCCGCGTCACAGCATCTTCTACCTGGCGCACCTCTCCGACACCGAGCGCATGTTCTTCGTCACCCTGCTCTTCACCGCGGTCGAGTCGTGGATGCGCACACAGTCGGGTACCAACGCCCTGCGCGCCCTGCTCTACATGGATGAGATCTTCGGCTACCTGCCACCCTCGGCCAACCCGCCGTCCAAGACGCCGCTGCTGCGCATGTTGAAGCAGGCGCGCGCCTTCGGTCTGGGCCTGCTGCTGGCCACGCAGAACCCCGTTGACGTGGACTACAAGGCCCTCTCCAACGCGGGCACCTGGTTCATCGGCAAACTGCAAACCGAACAGGACAAGAACCGCCTGCTCGACGGCCTCGAAAGCGCCACGGGCGGCTCCACGCGCGCCGTGTTCGACAAGCTGATCTCTTCGCTCGGCAAGCGCGTCTTCATCATGCAGAACGTGCATGAGAAAGCCCCCATCCTGTTCCAGACACGCTGGGCGATGAACTTCCTGGCAGGCCCGATGACGCGCACGCAGATCCCCGCGCTGAATCAACTGGTGGGAGCAAAGGCGACCGTGGACCATGGACCGCAGACCGTTTCTGCGCCTGCCGCGACATCCTTCTCCGCGCCCCAACCCTCTGCCCCTGTGCCTGCTCCCGTTTCGTATGCTGTGCCCGCTGCTGCGGCGACTCCCGTCAGGCCCGCGCCCCCCGCTCGCATGGAATCCACCAACGGCTCGACGACCAAGCCGCCCGTCCCCGCAGGCGTCGCGGAATATTTCCTGCCGCAGAATTACAGCCTGCCCGAGGCCTTCAAGTATGCGGCCAAGACCATGCCAGGCGAGGCCATCATCGACGGTGTCATCTACCGTCCCGCCCTGCTGGCCTCGGCCCAGGTGCGCTTCCTCGACCGCAAATACGGCGTGGACAGCGAACTGGTCCGCGCCGCGCTGGTGGCCGCGCCCGAGAAGCGCGGCGTCGTGCGCTGGGACGAGTACATCTACAACGGCCCCTCGCTCGACCAGGTGGACACCTCTCCCGCCGCCTCGGCCCGCTTCGGCGTGATCGACTCGCCGCTCAACGACGCAAAATTGATGAAGGCCCTGCAAAAGGACTTCACGGATTGGGTCTATCGCTCGTCCACGGTCAAGGCGCGCGCCAACGATACGCTCAAGGTCTACGCAGGCCCCGACGTCTCGCAAGCCGAGTTCATGCGGGCCTGCGCGGAATCCGCCCGCGACGCCCGCGACGCCGAGATCACCAAGAAGAGCGCGGTCATCGACCGCCAGATCAAGACCCTGCAAGACAAGATCGACCGCGAGGAGCGCGAACTGCGCCAGGATGAGGCCGAACTCAGCCAGCGCAAAATGGAGGAGATGGGCACGCACGCCGAGAACGTCTTCGGCCTGTTCACGGGCAGCCGCTCCACGCGCAAACTGTCTTCCTCGCTGACCAAGCGCCGCATGACCGAGCAGGCCAAAGCCGACGTGGACGAATCCATCGACGCCATCTCGCAATACAAAAAAGAAATGGCCGACTTGCAGCGCCGCCGCCAGGAGGTGGTGGATGAGGTCAACGCCAGTTGGGGTGATGTGGTCAACAAGATCACCGAGGTGGTCATCGCCCCCAAGAAGACCGACGTCTTCATCAACCTCTTCGGCGTGGCCTGGCTGCCCTACTACCAGGTCAACGTCGGCGGAACGACTCTCGAACTGCCCGCGTTTGGCGCGGAATAAA
>CALLJA010000089.1 GCA_938008865.1 uncultured Anaerolineales bacterium | reverse complement strand
TCGAGCTTGGCAACCCGCTCGGAAACGGGACCCGCCAGATGTCCGATCTGGGAACGGGCAGACTTCCTGCGCTCGTCGATGGTCGCCAGCAATTGGGTGAACGCATCCGCAAAGGACTTGACGCCCTCGTCCTCCAGTTCCTGGGTGACGGCGTCCATCGAGATGCCTGCCTTGGCCAGAGCGGACAGAGCCTCGTTGGCCTCGTCCAGGCCGCGCGTGAGCGTGACCGCCGCATTGCCGTGGTCGCGGAAGGCATCCAGTGTAGCGGGCGGCACGGTGTTGACCGTGTCTGGGCCAATCAGGTTATCGACGTAGATCGTATCGGGGTAGGCGGGATTCTTGGTACTGGTCGACGCCCACAGCGGACGCTGCACGCGCGCACTGTGACGAGCCTTGAGCGTCGCAAAACGTGCCGTGGTGAAGGTCTCTTCGAAAGCCTTATAAGCCAGCTTGGCGTTGGCGATGGCGGCCAGGCCACACAACGGAGAGTTCTCAGGTAGGCGCGGATCGATCTTGCTGTCGACGCGCGAAACGAAGAACGAGGCCACCGAGGCGATGTGGTCAATGGGTTGGCCTGCCGCCACACGGTCTTCGAGACCGCTCAGGTAGGCCTCCATCACTTCGGCGTAGCGCTCCAGCGAGAAGATCAAAGTCACGTTGACATTGATGCCTGCGGCAATGGCCTTGCGGATGGCGGGGATGCCTTCCTTCGTGGCGGGGATCTTGACCATCAGGTTCGGGCGGGCGACGCGCTCCCAAAGTTGTTGGGCCTGTTGGTAGGTGCCTTCCGTATCGCGCGCGAGGAACGGGCTGACTTCCAGGCTGACGTAGCCATCGCCGCCGCGGGTCTCGTCGTACAGCGGGCGGAACAGGTCGGTGGCGGCGCGGATGTCCTCCACGGCCAACTGCCAGAAGATCTGCTCCGCGTCCCAGCCCGACCAAGCCAGCGGGGTCAGGGCCGCATCATAATCATTGGTCTTGGCGATGGCGTTGTTGAAGATGGTCGGGTTGGAGGTCACGCCGCGGATGTCGCCACGCTCGATCATGGCCTTGAGTTCGCCGCTTTCGAGCAGACGGCGCTGGATGTTGTCGTACCAAAGGGATTGGCCGAGGGAGGTTAGTTTTTCGATGGGGGTTGTCATTTTCGTTTCCAAGTTTTCAGGTTTGAATGTTTACAGGTTAGCAGGTTGAAGGATCAGGCTTCGTACTCTGCAAAATTCTCCCGTACTGTGCGGGATTGTGGGTGACTTTCGAGATATGAAATAAAGTTAGCGATCTGACGGGATGCTTTCTCAGCCGATTGAAACAGGTCGGCAAATTGTTCTTCGGTCAAATAATTCAGGTCGCGAGAAACATACAATTGCGAACGCACTTCACCAGCAGACGCCTTTGCAATGCTCAAATATCGAATGAATTGCTGCTGCGTTTGGGATTCAAATCCTTCTGCAATATTGCTCATCACCGAAACCGACGCGCGGCGAATCTGGTCTCGCAAACCAAAATCGCGGGCAAACTTTCCCAGCTCTGTGACGGCGTAGATCGTTTTAGTCAGGCTGCGCGCAGTTTGCCAGGCCTCGATTTCTTCAAAGCGTTTGATGGTGGGCATGATAACTCCCGTTTTCAAGTTGGAAGGTTGGAAAGTTTGTAGATTCAAGAATCAACCTGCAAACCTTCCAACCTTCTTAACCTTCCAACGACTTTCCTTCTTCCAGTTTATGGATCTTCGCCACGCGCCGCGCCAGCCGTTCACCGCCTGGCTTGTCGCCTTCATATTCCGTATTCAAGAACGCAGGTACGAGCACCTTGACCAGTTCGGGGCCGATCACGCGGCCGCCCATGCACAGCACATTCATGTCATCGTGCAGGACGCCCTGCATGGCGGAATATGTATCATGACAGATGGATGCATACACGCCCTTCATCTTGTTGGCGGCAATACATGCGCCAATGCCCGAGCCGCAGATCAAAATTCCGCGCTCAGCCTCGCCGCTTTGGATGGCATGGCCGACCTTCTCGGCGAAATCGGGAAAGTCGACGGGGGCGGTGGAATCCGTGCCCAGGTCAATGGCTTCATGGCCCGCGGCGCGGACAGCCTCGATCACGGTCGCTTTAAGCGGGAAGCCCGCATGGTCTCCAGCGATGGCAACTTTCATAGCAATTCCTTCGCTCTCGCCACCACGTTCTCGACCGTGAAACCGAATTTCTCGAACAGGGTCTTGGCAGGCGCGGACGCGCCATAGGAGTCCATGCAGATGAAGGCGGACGCGTAACGCTCCCAGCCCTGGCGGACTCCCGCCTCGACGGCCAGCCGCACCTGGATCGACTTCGGCAATACCGACTCACGATAGGCCTGGTCCTGTTTCTCGAACAGTTCCCACGACGGGAACGATACCACGCGGACGGCAATGCCCTCTGCGGCCAGCTTCTCGGCGGCGGCGTAGATCAAGCCGACTTCCGAACCCGAAGCCATCAGGACCAACTTTGGTTCAGCACCGAAATCCTTGAGGACGTACGCACCGCGCTCAACGGTCGGCTCGCTGAAGGGGCCGAAGGTCGGCACATTCTGTCGGGTCAGGGCCAGGACAGTCGGTCCGTGCTTGTTCTCGATGGCGACCTTCCAGGCGGCGGCCACCTCGTTCGCATCGGCGGGGCGGATGACGGTCAGGTTGGGGATGGTGCGCAGCGCGGCCAGATGCTCCACGGGCTGATGGGTCGGGCCGTCTTCGCCCAGGCCGATCGAGTCATGCGTGAAGACGAAGATCGACGGGATGTGTGAGAGCGCCGCCACGCGGATGGCGGGACGGTTGTAATCGGAGAAGACCAGGAAGGTACCGCCGTAAGGAATCACGCCGCCGAAGACGGCCATGCCGTTCAGGGCCGCACCCATGGCATGTTCGCGCACGCCAAAGTGGAAGTTGCGTCCCTGCGGACTATCCTTCAGGAAGGCGGGATAACCGTCCAACTTGGTGTTGTTGGAGGGGGCCAGGTCCGCCGAGCCGCCAATCAGCTCGGGCAGTTTGGCGGCCAACGCATTGAGCACCTTGCCCGATGAGGCGCGGGTGGCCATGCCTTTGGGGTCGGCGGGGAAAGTCGGCAGCGCAGATTGCCAATCGGACGGAAGGTCGCCCTTCAGGCGGCGTTCCAGTTCCTTGCCCAAGTCGGGGTGAATGCGGCGATAGGCCTCGAAACGCAGTTTCCACTCGTCCTCGGCCTTGCCTCCACGGGTCACAGCCTGGCGGTAGAACTCGAGCGTGTCTTCGGGGATGAAGAAACGCGGCTCGGTCGGCCAGCCCAGGTTTTGTTTGGCGAGGGCCAGTTCCTCGTCACCCAGCGGCTCGCCGTGGGCCTTCGAGGTGCCCTGGCGGTTCGGGGAGCCAAAGCCAATGATGGTGCGACACACGATGATCGACGGGCGCGGGTCAGCCTTGGCGGCCTGGATGGCGGCGTCAATGGCTTCGACGTCGTTGCCGTCGGCCACCTTCTGCACGTGCCAGCCATAGGCCTCGAAGCGCAGGGCGCGGTCCTCGGTGAAAGCCAGGTCGGTCGAGCCGTCGATGGAGATGCGGTTGTCGTCGTAGAGGTAGATCAGGCGGCCCAGCGAGAGATGCCCCGCCAGCGAGGCGGCCTCAGAGGCGACGCCTTCTTGCAAATCGCCGTCGGTGACGATGGCGTAGATGAACGGGTCGATCAGTTCATGGCCTGGACGGTTGAAGGTGGCGGCCATGTGGTTGGCGGCAATCGCCATGCCTATGCCCGTGGCGAATCCCTGCCCGAGCGGACCCGTGGTCATCTCGACGCCAGGCGTCAGGCCGTATTCGGGGTGCCCAGGCGTGATGCTGCCCCACTGGCGGAAACTCTTGAGGTCATCGAGGGAAACGTCGTAGCCCGTGAGATGCAGCAGCGAGTACAACAGCATCGAGCCGTGTCCGCCCGAGAGGACGAAGCGGTCGCGGCCCGCCCACTTGGGATTGCGGGGGTTGTGGCGCAGGTGGCGCGTCCACAAGGTGAAGGCGATGGAGGCGGTGCCCATGGGAAGTCCAGGATGGCCTGAATTGGCCTGCTGGACGCCGTCAGCGGAGAGAAAACGCAGGGTATTGATCGAACGGGTTTGAAGGTCGGGGGTCATAATCAATCCAATGAATAGAGTGGGTACATTTTACCATTGTGAAGCGCTGGTGACATTTGACACAAGAAAAGTCCCGCAGGGAAGCCGCCTGCGGGACACAATCCGTACAGCGTGGTTCAGTATTTTTCTTTCAGTCGTCCTGGTACGACGATCTGCCCCTCGGACGGGTCGCCTACGTGGACGACCTGCTCGGGATGTTGGACCGCCAGCCAAGCGGTGTAGGCCGCGACGATCACGTCCAGCATATCGGCGGCGTAGACCAGGTCGGTTGGCAGGATGCCTCTCAGCAGTTTGTGGCGCGTAATCTCCTCGAAGAAATCCATCGGGTCTTTCACGCGGATTCTGCGCTCGTGCAGGGCCAACTGTCGCTGCAGACGTCCTTCCAGGGTCGGCTTTGGCAACGGGATCTGGTCCAGCAGGGCGCAGAAACAGGCGTGCGGATTCGCCTCCAGCATCTGGTACGGGGCGTCGTCCTGCGGGTAGGTCGCAAAACCCATCTTCGCCAGTTTCTTATACAGGTCGAAACCAGACTGCATCCACGCGGGGCAGGACTCGACGCGCGCGGGCGTACCCGTCACGGTGATGCCGCGCTCGCGCAGGTCGTACTCCGCCATGCGCAGGTCCGCGCCGCGGATGTGCATCCCTGGGGTCAGACTCTCGCTTTCGAGTTTCCTCCGCACCAATCCCTGGTTGACGCTCGACGGCGCCAGGATCGCCACCACCGCCGAACGCTGCGCGCCGAGGAAGGCTGTCAGGTCATCCAGCTCGCCATCCGCCAACGTGACCAGATGCAGGTCACGGTCGAGCGCGGCATAGGCGAAGGACTTGCGTCCCGAAGCAGGGTCGATCCCAACGTAGACGGAGTCTGTGAACAACATAAGAAATGGGCCTTTTTATCAGTGTAGCCGAAAAAAGAAAGATATGCAATAAATTTGAGACATAAGGTGGTCGAATAGGCTACGTTCCTCCACCGTATCAAGACCCAAAATATCCAACTTATCTTTTCTGACACTTTCCCTCCGTCTCCGCATCCAAGAATAAAATTCATTTCCACCGAGTAAAATCCAAACCATGCAACCAATCGTACGCCGTATTCTCTTCATTGCAATCCTCGCCGCGGGCCTGGCCTGGATCGGCCTCAGCGCAGGCGCGACTCAAACCG
>CALLJA010000088.1 GCA_938008865.1 uncultured Anaerolineales bacterium | reverse complement strand
TCGTGCTCCACGCCAATCTCGCCCAGCAGTTGATCGAATTCCTGGACCGTGCCCGCAGGGATCGAGACGTCTGCGTCGCCGAACAGGCCGAGCACGGGCGCGTGGAAGTTCGCGCGCATCTGCTCGAAGAGGACCTGCATCTGTCCGCCGTAGAAGGTGCAGATGGCGTCCACGGGGCGGCGCAGCCCGAGCGCCAGAGACATGCGTCCGCCGAAGCAAAATCCCACCGAGCCAACCTTGCCCGCGCAATCTGGATGGGACTTGAGCGCGTCGTACAGCTTTTCCAGGTCGGCGGGTGCGCCTGGGGCGTATTTCTGCACCAGGGTCATGGCTTTTTCGCCGTCGCCCAGGGCGGCCAGTTCGCCGTGATACAGGTCGGGGGCGAAGGCCAGGTAGCCTTGCGCGGCAAAACGGTCCGCGATGGACTGGGTCTGGGCGTCGAGGCCCCACCATTCCTGGATGACGATCACGGCGGGCCAGGGACCCGTCCCGCCGGGTTTGGCCAGATGCCCAGAGACAGGGCCGAGTTGGGTCAGTTCACTCATGGATACCTCTCAAAAGGGATGACACGATCAGCCCGCGGCGGTGGGAGTGGGGACGGGCGTCCCTTCGGCGGCGGGTTCCGCAGGCGCGGGCGTCCCATCGTACGAGTCGACGGTCGAGTCCTCCGAGAAGCTGCCGCCGTACCCGATGCTGCACACGCCGACCTCGCCCTGGATCAGGCAGCCATACAGGCCGCTGCTGAGGGCGTCGAGCAGGTAGGTCAGGTCGTCGGTGGTCTCGGCGAGCAACACCAGCGTGTTGCCCTGGCTGCCCGTCTCGAAGAGCAACAGGCCGTTGCCCGTGCGCCCGACCTTGCCGAAGCCTGGCACTTCCACAAAAGAGGAGAAGTCGTCGGTGGCGAGGTCGAAGCCCTCGATGAATGGGTCCAGATCGTCGCTTTGGGTGAAGGTTCCCAGGATCAGCCGGTCGCCTGTGGGGTCATCTTCCACCACCTGGATCCCAACGTTGAGATATTGCAGCGCGGATTGCATCCGCCCGAGCGAGGCCACCATCTCGGCGGTCATCTGCACCTCGGAGGTGGGCAGCACCTGCACAGTCTTGCCCTGAAAGAGGTAGGGGAAGTTCGCCAGGGTTTGCTCGCGCGCGCC
The DNA here is from genome assembly GCA_938008865.1 of uncultured Anaerolineales bacterium. Taxonomy (GTDB): domain Bacteria; phylum Chloroflexota; class Anaerolineae; order Anaerolineales; family Villigracilaceae; genus JACPVF01. Next base: position 1,856 of record CALLJA010000088.1, on the reverse strand, counting down.
GCCCAGCAGGAAATCTGCGATGTTGGCGATCAATGTGGCGTTGTCGGCCACTTCATTGTAAGGCGCGTGCAGGAAGGTGAAATCGCCAAAGACCAGGACGTTGCCGTCCGCGCTGAGGGCGGCTCCGCCTTCGAGCGGATCGTGTGCGTCGGTCAGCGACGAGAAGGTCTGGTCGCCGCCTGTCAGCAGGACCTGCCCCGAGGCGGTCCCGACCGAGTGCGTCCCGTAGAGCGCCACCTGCTTGAGGCCGAAGGTCACTTCATTCTTGGCGAACTGCTCGAAGAGCACGTTGCGGAAGTTGCCCTCGTTCTCTTGCAGGTTGTAGAGATAATCGTTGTTGACCGTGATGCCGTACGGGGCCAGCAGCGGGTTGACGGCGTTGCTGTCGGCGAACAGGCTTTCGCTGCCCGTGTTGTAATCGTAATACAACGTGCCGCGCGTGGCGTCGGTGAAGACGGCCAGCCGTCCGCCGCGTTCGACGAAGGCCGTCAGGCTGCGGATCTCGTCGCTGGAGAAATAGGCGTTGGGCGCGATGGTTACATAGGCGCTGGCGTAGCGCAGGCGCGCTTCGAGCGTGCCGTAGTCCATATCGAATTCGACCTGCGCCCCGCGCGCGCCCAGCGCCCCTGTCAGCGCCTGGACCTCGCTCTGCTGGTACTGGTTGGAATGTGCGGCGTCGAACACCACCCGTCCGCCCATTTGCTGCGCATCCGCAGCAGGCGCGGCGGCCCGCGTCGGCGCGGAGGATAATTGCATGGCCGAGTAATCTGGCGTCTGTACCGCCTCGGCGCGGCTGTAATAGCCGGGGAAGAACCACAGGGCGCGCGCCGCGATGGGCAGGACGAAGACGGCCAGGGCGATCCAGATCCATTTGCGATTCATGTCGGCCTCCTAAGGTTGCGCCGCTGCGGGCAGGGACGGGATGTACAGCAGGTACAAGCCTGGCTCGCTGGGGTAGGGCAGGCTCACGCCGTTGCTGTCGGTCTGGAAGAAGAGACCCGAATAGTCGGGTTGCAGCCCAGCCAGGGCATACAGGTCGACGGCCTCGTACCTCCACAGGTGGGCCATGTCCGCAGCCTTCTGGATGGCGTCGTTTTCGGTGCCAATCTCGTCGATGATGCCCTTATTCACGGCCTCGGCTCCCATCCACAACTGCCCGCGCAGGATGGTCTCGGGTCCCACCTTGAGCGCGTCGCCGCGCCCGAGACTGACCGCCTCGTAGAACACACTTTTGATCGCGTCGATCTCGCGCAGGTAGGCGTCGCGCGGCGAACCCCATAATTTGTACGGCCCGGTCGAGATCAGGTCTTCGTAGATGAACGGCGTGGGCGGCAGGTAACCGATCACGCCGACGTTGCCGACCTCGGAGGTCGGCTTGGCATAGATGTAATCGGTGCCGACGGCCAGGTAATAGGCTCCGCTGGCGGCCATCCCGTTGACCGAGGCCACCACGGGCTTCTCGGCGCGCAGGCGTTCCAATTCCATGTAGACCGCCTCCGTGTCCACCACCGTTCCGCCCGGGCTGTCCAGCGCCAACACCACCGCCTTGACCTCGGGGTGCGTGCGCGCATATTCGATCTGGGCCAGCAGTTCGCCGGCCGAGTAGGAGTAGATCGCATCGTTCAGGCGGATGACGCCCACGACCGGCTGCGGAATGGCAGACGCGGCAAGAATGCCGAGCAGCAAAGGCAACGCAATCCACAACAACCCGCGTTGCACGTGCTCCCATTTCCATTCGGGGAATTTCATGGCAACTCCTTTTAAGGTCAGGATGTTTTCAGCATATACGAGGTGAAAGAGTTTGTCAATCGCCATTGTGGGCCAGGCGGTTTCATTGTATAGTTGCCAAAACTTTC
>CALLJA010000087.1 GCA_938008865.1 uncultured Anaerolineales bacterium | reverse complement strand
AGACCGTCGATGCGCTCAAGGAATACGTCACGTTGTGGTGTACGATCAACGAGCCCAACGTGTACGCGCTGAGCGGATACGCCAACGGCACCTTCCCGCCTGGCGTGACTGACCTCAAGCGCGCCGTCAACGTGAGCGCCAATATGCTGCGCGCGCATGCCGTGGCGTACCGCGCCATTCACCAGATCCAACCTGAGGCGCGGGTGGGATATGCCCTGCACTTCCGCCCGATGGTGGCGAAGACGGGCTGGTCGCCGCTGGACCGTCTGATGCGCAAACTACGCTACGAGGGTGTGAACATGGCCTTCCCGTCGGGTATCAGCACGGGCGTGATGAAGTCGCCTGTGGGCAGCGTCAGCATCCCCGAAGCGCGTGGCACGCAGGATTACTTGGGCGTCAACTATTACTCGGTCGACACGATCTCGTTCCACCTCGGCAAGCCCAAGGAACTCTTCACGCATTCGGGTTACCCCGTCGACTCGGACTTCAGTAGCACCAAATTCATTGCCAACATCCCTGAGGGCCTGTATGACTCGCTCAAATGGGCCGTGCGGACCTACCCCGACCTTCCGTTGATCGTCACCGAGAACGGCGTGGAAGACGCGGACGACCACATGCGTCCTCGTTACATCGCACAGCACATCCATCAACTGTGGCGCTCGGTCAACTTCAACTGGCCGATCAAGGGCTACTTCCACTGGTCGCTGGTGGACAACTTCGAGTGGGAACGCGGCTGGACCCAACGCTTCGGCCTGTGGGGCCTGGACCTCGAAACCCAGAAGCGCATCCGCCGCCCGAGCGTGGACCTGTACGCCGAGATCTGCAAGGAGAACGGCCTCTCGTCTGAGATGGTGCAGAAGTATTGCCCCGAGGTGTTCGACAAAATTTTCCCATCGTAGGTCACGCTTTCAGCGTGACAGGAATAGCGGACAAAAATGAAATTACGCATTACCTTACTGGCTCTCGCCGCCATTCTGATCGCCGCTCATTTTCTGCGGACCTTTTCCATGGTGCCGATGTTGCTTTGCCTGGCCGCGCCCTTTCTGCTGCTGATCAAAAAACGCTGGAGCCTGCTGGCTGTCCAGGCCCTGACCGTGGTCGCCGCGTTGATCTGGCTTCTCACGCTGCAAGGCATCATCCAGGAAAGGTTGATCGAAGGCCGCTCGTGGGTTCCTTCGGCTATCATCCTTGGAGTAGTGTCCGCATATACGCTGCTGACAGGCTGGCTGTTGAACAGTCCCGTGGTGAAAGAGAAATATCCGTAGTAGACCGTGGACAATGGACCGTGGCGCATGGAGAAATTCTCCGTGCGCTTTTTTACTCTTGACTCTTTAGAGTATTTGCTCTAAAATAATTAGAGTAAATACTCTAGGAGTTCTTGTGAGCACACGCGACAAAATTCTTGATATTGCCCTCCGCCTCTTCAACAGTGAAGGTACGTCAACGGTCAGCACCAATCATATTGCGGAGGCGGCTGGCATCAGCCCAGGCAACCTGTATTACCACTTCCGTAACAAGGACGAGATCATCCGTGAGTTGTTCAAGCGCCTGTTCGCTGCCACCGATGAGGCCTTCGATCTACCCACAGATAGAATGCCGACACTGGGTGATTTGCAACAATATGTGCGCGTCAACTACCAGATACTCTGGAATTATCGCTTTGTTTATCGCGAGCTGGCGGCCTTGCTGCGGAATGACCCGCAATTGAAAACCAGTTTTTTGGCCTACCGTAAACGCGGCTTTGAAGGATTTGATCAGTTGTTCGATGCCTTCGTGTCTTCAGGGGTGTTGATCGCACCCAATGATCCAGAAGTCCGCGCCAACCTGGCCGAGACCATCTGGCTGATCACGGAGTTCTGGCTGAAC
>CALLJA010000086.1 GCA_938008865.1 uncultured Anaerolineales bacterium | reverse complement strand
CTGACCGCCTCGAACGTGCTGGTCTGCGACGAAAAAGGTTCGCTCTCGCTGGCAGGTGTGATGGGTGGCGCCGAATCCGAAGTGGCGCCTACCAGCGTTAACATCCTGCTCGAAGGCGCGGCCTGGAACTTCATCAACATCCGCCGCACGGCCAAGCAACACAACCTGCCGTCCGAGGCCTCGTTCCGCTTCTCGCGCGGAGTGCATCCCGCCCTGGCCGAGATGGGCGTGCGCCGCGGCCTGCAACTGATGGCCGAATGGTCGGGCGGCGCCGTCGCCCCGGGTCTGGTGGACAACTATCCGCTGCCGCCCAAGGATGTAGTGGTCGACATCACGCCGAAGGAAGTCAAGCGACTGCTCGGCATCGAACTTTCCGCCAAAGAGATCGCCGAATTGCTCGGTCATCTCGAATTCGAATGCAGCATCCACGGCGAGACCGTCACAGTCAAGACCCCACCTCATCGCCTCGACATCGGCGAAGGCGTGGTCGGCGTGGCGGACGTACTCGAAGAGGTGGCCCGCAGCTACGGCTACGACCGCATCCCCGAAACGCGCATCTCCGATCCGCTCCCGCCGCAGATCGGCAACCCCGTCCACGAGTGGGAGGAGCACCTGCGCGACCTGCTCGTCAGCCTCGGCATTCAGGAGGTCGTCACCTATCGCATGACCTCGCCCGAGCGTGAAGGCCGTCTGGTCCGCTTCGACGAGTACACGCGCATCGCCAACCCGATCACGCCCGAGCGCACCACCCTGCGCCGCAGCCTGGTCGCGTCGGTGCTGGAGATCGCCGAGAAGAACGCGCGTGCCGAGTCACTCTCGTTGTTCGAGGTTGGTCCTGTCTTCGAGCCGCGCAAAGGCGAGCTTCCCAACGAGCCGCGCAAACTGGCCATCGTGATGACGGGCCGCCGCCTGGCCTCCGCCTGGGACGTGAAGGACTCCCCCGCGATGGACTTCTTCGACCTCAAGGGCCGCATCGAACTGATGTTGGCTGGGCTCCGTTTCACGGACGTTTCCTACGCCCCAGTCGACTCCGTCAACTACCTGCATCCAGGCAAGGCCGCCGAGGTCAAGGTCAACGGACAGACCGTTGGCGTGTTCGGAGAGTTGCACCCGCTGGTCAAGGAAAAATATGAGGTTGGGGATGCGCCCATCCTCGTGGCCGACTTCGACCTCGACGCGCTGCGCGCCGCCAGCCCCGCCTACGGCATCGTGCCCGTGCCCGAGTTCCCGCCCGTCTTCGAAGACATCGCCGTCATCGTGGACGAGTCGGTGCCCGCCGCGCGCGTCGAAGCGCTGATCAAGCAGACGGGCGGCAGGAGCGTCAGCGCCGTGCGCCTGTTCGACGTCTACCGCGACGAGAAGCTCGGCGCAGGCAAGAAGTCGCTGGCCTACAATCTGACCTACCAATCGGACAAGACCATGACCGATGCCGAAGCCGCTGCGATCCGCAACAAGATCGTCAAACGGCTGGAGCAGGAAGTGGGCGCGAAACTGCGCAGCTAGGACAAATGGGGCGCAGGATATTCTTGCGCCCCATTTTTATTTTCTGTATACTGACAGCAACCAAAAATTTAATGAGGAGCTTGAAATCATGAGCAACAAGAATACCGGCATCATTGCCACTGTAGTCGCCGTGATCTTTTGCGGCTGCCCGGGCCTGGCCTCGCTGTGTTGGGGCATCACCTCCGCCGCGGTCAGTTTCATGCCCGGTGCGGACATTGACATTAACGGCAGCAGCGACCCCCAGTCCGCGCTGTTCGCGGGGTTGGGCGGCCTGTGCGTGGGCATCATCTTCATCGCAATTCCCATCGTGGTCGGCTTTCTGACCCTGCGCAAGAAGCCCGCCGCCACCGTGCCCGTCAGCGATGAACCGTTGCCGCCCGCTTCCTAATCGCCTTCCTCAATTCGCAAAAAAATCCCTGCGGCCAACGCAGGGATTTTTATATGCGGGGAAATTTCTATTCTACATTGACGATCAGGTACATGTCACAGAATTGTGCTTCGCCGCGCATCAAGCGCCAGTGGGTTCCGTATTTCCCCGGCGTGGACGGGGCGAGCATGGCCACGCCCGGCAGGATGATCGTCTTGCCCGAATCGACGCCATTAACCAGGTCGTAACCGTCCGTCAGGCGGATGAGGTTGCCCTCGACCGGCACCAGGTCCACGCTGTTCGCATCCCAGGTGTCGCCCGTGTTCTTTACCGTCCACTGCACGGTGAAAAGCTGGTTGACCGGGATGATCGAGTAATTGGCCGGACTGACCGACAGCACACTGCACGTGTAGGTCTTCTGCTCCTTGCTGCCACCGCCTCCCCCTCCACCGCCGCCGTCATCCTTGCCTTTCTTGCCCTTCTTCGTGGCGGTGGGCTTGGGAATATCCACCTTGAACGCGGTGTTGGTCGGGATGACCAGGATGAAGGTTGCGGTTGGCGAGGGGGTGATCGAGGGCGTCTCGGTCGGAGGCAGCGTTGCCGAGGGGGTCAGGGTATTGGGGATCAGTGCGGCGGTCTGCGAGGCGGCGACCGCGGCAGTTTGCGCGATGGCCGTGTTCAGCGAGAGCGGATCGAGCGTGGGCCCGGCCGCGACCACAGCCGGCGAAGCCTGGACCTCAGGCTGGTCCACCACTGCCGTCTGGGCGGAGGCCGCGCCGGCGGTCTGGGCGATGGCGGTGCTCATCGAAAGCGGATCCAGCGTGGGTGCGAGCGCCGGTGAAAGAGTAGGCGCGCACGAAAAGCCGATCAACGCGGCCAGCAGGACCAATCCAATCCGTTTTTTGTTGCTCATGGCTCAACCCTTTCAGAGGCCGTCACTACGGCTGCTTTACGACGATGGTCAGCCCCAGGTTGCAGGCCGGGGAACTCTCGACGTACACGCGCCACAGTGTGGAATATATGCCCGGCTTGGACGGGGTCTTCATCATCACGGGTGGCGTGTATAGAACGTCGCCGCCGCTGACATCGAACTGGGAAAGCGGGGGCAGGTCCCTGTCTCGCACCAACGGGATCAGGAGGCCTTCCACGTAGCCCAGGCGCGCAGTCCGCTTGGCCCAGTTCGAGCCTTTGTTCTTCACCAGCCAGACCACTTCAAACTGCGTGTCGGGGGGGAGGATGGAATCGTTGGCGGGCGAAACGCGCAGCGCCTTGCAGGAATACGGTGAGGTCGAGCCGCCGCCATCGTCGCCGCCCCCCCCGCCCCCACCATTCCTTTTGGTGGGGACTGCGCCAGGCCGCGTGGAAGTCGGCGGGATGGTGATCACAAAGGTGCGCGTAGGGCTGGGTGTGATCGAGGGTGTCCAGGTGGGGAATGGGGTTACGCTGGGCGTGAGGGTGTTGGGGATCAGGGCCTGCGTCTGCGCGGCGGCGGCTTCTACGGTCTGCACAATCGCTGTCTGGAACGCGGCGGGGTCGAGGGTGGGGCCTTCCGTCACGAGCGGCGCAGGCTGAGACGGGCCTTGCGCGACGGCGGCTGTCTGTGCGGAGGCCGCACCCGCCGTCTGCGCAATGGCTGTATTCAGGGAGAACGGGTCGAGCGTGGGCGCGGCGGACAGGGTCGGCGCGCACGCAAAGCCGGTCAGCGCGGCCGCCAGGACCCACCAGACACGCCGGGATGTGCTCACAAACTGACCCTTTCGCTCATCGCCGCGGACCTATTCCACGGTGATGGCAACGTACGGATAGCAGAACCCACCCTGCAACTTCCAGGTCATCACGTAATTGCCTCTTTCCATGGGCGCGGCGGCATCCATCACGATGGACCACTTGTCGCCGGGCTTCATGCGCGGCAATTCGAAATAGGTGGCGCCGGTCAACTGCGGGCCGCTGTAATAGACCAGGTCGTAACCGGCTTCCCAGGTGGCGGTGCCGGTGTTGACGATGGTCCACTTGACGTCGAAGCTGTCACCCGGCTTGAAGGCGGCGTTGTCACGCGGGCGCTTGCTGATGTCGGGATCGCAGGAATAGGAGTAGGTGGCCGCTCCGCCGCTCCCGCCGCCGCTGGAGGAGCGGGTGGAGGTGGGGATGACAAACGGCGTGGCGGTCGGCAGGATGGCCGTCTCAGTGGGCGGCGCGGGCGTGAAGGTGAAAGTGGCGGTCGGCTGGGCCGCCTGGGTCTGCGTCTGCCCGACGGCCACGGTGGCCGCCACGGCGGTCATCACCTGCCCGGCGATCTCATTCGCGTCGACGGTGGCGGGCGCAGCCTGCGGGGTGCAGGCAGACAGCGCAAAGACCGCCGCCAGCAAAAAGGAAATCAGCTTGTTTGGTTTGAATGTCATTTTTTCTCCTGAAAATTATGGCGTGGATGGGTCAGACTGACCGGACCCGATCCCCAGCGGCTTCCACTTGCTCTCGTCCTTCAAGCGGTGCTGGATGCCCTGACGGTCGTGGATCTCGTCGAAGCCTTCGGGTTTGATGAACAGGTCCTCGCCATCCAACAGGCCGTGGATGCCCGTCTGGCCCGGCTCGGGGCGTTTGAGGCCCTTGAATTTGGCCGCATCAGACGGGATGTAGTCGGTCGGCTCCTCGTAGGTGGTGACGTAGCCTTCGTAGTTGCGCAGCACGACCTTGTGGTCGGACATGCTCAGCAGGTAATTCGGCATGAGCGGAATCTTGCCGCCGCCGCCAGGCGCATCCACGATGTATTGGGGCACGGCGTACCCCGAGGTGTGGCCGCGCAGGCCTTCCATGATCTCGATACCCTTGGCCACGGGTGTGCGGAAATGGCCCGCGCCCTCCACCAGGTCGCACTGGTACAGGTAGTACGGGCGTACACGGATGCGTACCAAATCCTGCACGAGTTTGCGCTGGATGTGGACGTTGTCGTTCACGCCCGCCAGCAGCACCGACTGGTTGCCGAGTGGAATGCCTGCACGAGTCAGACGGTCGCAGGCCTGTTCCAGTTCCAGGCTGATCTCGTTCGGGTGGTTGACGTGGATGTTCATCCACAGCGGGTGGTACTTGGCCAGCATGTCCACCAGTTCCTGGGTGACGCGCATCGGCATGAAGACCGGCACGCGCGAGCCGATGCGGATGATCTCGATGTGGGGAATCTCACGCAGGCGGCCGAGGATCTGTTCGAGGATCTTGGGCGCAAGCACCAGCGGGTCGCCGCCCGAGAGCAGCACGTCGCGCACCTGCGGCGTACGCTTGAGATACTCGATCTGCATGTCGAATTCGGCCTGCGAGAAGGTCTGGCTCGGGTCGCCGACGATGCGCGAGCGCGTGCAGTAGCGGCAGTACGAGGCGCACTGGGTGGTGACCAGCATCAGCACGCGGTCCGGGTAGCGGTGGACCAGGCCAGGCACGGGCGAATGGCGGTCTTCGGCCAGCGAGTCTTCCATCATGGCGGTGAAGGATTTCATCTCCTCCGCGCGCGGGATGATCTGCAAACGGGTGGGGTCGTTCGGGTCGTCCGGGTCGATCAGCGAGATGAAGTAGGGCGTCACGTCCACGCGGAACAGGCCCTGCGTCTGGAGCGCCTTGCGCTCAGATTCGGTCAGCGGGATGACCTTTTCGATCTCTTCCAGGCTGTTCAGGCGGTGGCTCAACTGCCAGCGCCAGTCGTTCCACTTTTCATCGGGAACGTCGGCATAGATGGGGGCGCGCTTGGAAACAAAAGGGACAGGCATGGGGAATTTCTCCGTTTTTCAAAGGTGGGGGCGGATACGATTAAATCGAACAACACGGGCGCTCAAATAAGTCCCACACGGAGGGTCATGGTCGGGGCGGAAAAAGCCCGCAAAAAAGCGGCAAACCGACATAAAAGTCATCGTTGGTATTGTAAGAGGAAACAAATGACGGGTCAATGATAATTTCTGGGGATGGTCGGACCGCTCAAAACGCCGCGGCCGCGCATTCCGCCGCGCCCGGCAGGCCGATTCTGAGTACAATGGAATCGGACCCAAGGAGTGAATATGTCTACCGTCGCCGTGGTGACCGATTCCTGTGCCAGCATCCCCGAGCAGATGCTGCAAAGTTTGAACATCCATACCGTGGCCTATTACCTCCACCGCGGAGGGGAGGTGCTGCGCGACCTGGTCACGGTCCAGCGCGAGGAGTTTCTGCGCTGGCTGATGACGGCCCGCTGCCTGCCGACCACTGCCAGCCCCGGGCCGGGCGACTACTTCGAGATGTACCAGCGCCTGGCCGAAGAGGGCACGCAGGAGATCGCCAGCATCCACATGACCTCGCTCGGCAGCGGCGCGTACCAGGCTGCTACCGTGGCAAAGACCATGATGGCCGACACAGCCCCCGGCGTGCGCATCGAGGTAATGGACACGCGCAATGTCTCGCTATGCCAGGGCTGGATGGTGATCGAGGCGGCCCGTTCCGCGCTGGCAGGCGCCCGTCTGGACGAGATCGTGACCCGCGTGAAGAACATGATTCCCCTCACCCACATGATCCAGACCGCCGACACGCTGCGCTACCTATACCTGGGCGGGCGCATCGGCAAAGCCCAACAGATGGTCGGCAGCCTGTTGAACATCAAACCGCTGATCGGCATGGTCGACGGCGTGATCGTCCCGCTGGGACGCGCCCACAGCCGCAGCCAGGCCTACCAGTTGATGGCCGAGATGGTCAGCGAAGCGGTCGGGCGGGGACGGGCGCGCATCGCCTACGTCCACGCCGGGGCGCAGCGCGAGGTCGAGAAGATCAGGGACCTGGTCGAGGATAAGGTCGAGGTGGTCGAATCTTTCTTCGCCGAACTCTCGCCTGCACTGGCCGTCCATACCGGGCCGGGTACGGCGGGGCTGTGTTATTACCCGGTGGAGTGAGTCTTGATTCGGGTAAAATGAAACGGACAAAGAAAGTCCGATAATACCCACCCAAAAAGGACAGCCATGCCAACCCAGGAACCCCAGGTCATTCACGACGCTGCAACCCGCCAGTTCAAGATCGTGATCGATGCGCACACCGCCGTGCTCGATTACCGCCAGGATCGGGACGTGATTCTCTTTACACATACCGGCGTCCCGCCCGCGCTCGAAGGACAGGGCATCGGCAGCCGCCTCGCCAAAGCCGGGCTGGACTACGCCCGCGCCAACGGACTCAAAGTCCAATCCCTATGCTGGTTCGTGGACGGTTACCTCAAACGTCACCCCGAATATCAGGACCTGTTGGGCTGATCCCGTTTCATGGACCTCGCCGCCCGCCTCGAAGAACTGGCCGCGCTCCAGCCTGAGAAACCCGCCTACATTTATTCATCCCAACCCGGGCGCTGGGAGACGATCACGTTTATAAGGTTATACGAAGTCAGTCAGTGTCTCGCCAGCGCCCTGCTTGCGCGCGGGTTGCGTCCCGGCATGCGCGCCGCCCTATTGACCCCACCCAGCGTGGAGTTCTTTGCACTGACCTTCGCGCTGTTGCGTACGGGCATCGTGCCTGTCATCGTGGATCCCGCCATCGGCCTGAAGCAGGTCGGCGCATGCATCGACGAGACCCAGCCTGAGATCTTCCTCGGCAATTCCCTCACCCACGCTCTGCGCGGCTGGTTCGGCTGGGGCAAAGGCACCATCCGCCACAACCTGTCCATCTCCCAACTTCTCCGCACTTCTCAATCCACCACTTTCCAATTTCCACTTCTCACAGACTCTTCTCCCGCCGCGATCATTTACACCAGCGGCAGCACGGGCCTGCCCAAGGGCGCGCGATACACCCACGCCAACTTCCGCGCCCAACTGGAGATGTTGGTCTGCACCTTCGGCCTGACCCAAGACGAGATCGACCTGCCCGCCTTCCCACTCTACGCGCTGATCGACTCCCTGCTCGGCGTGACCTCGGTCATCCCCGACATCCGCTTCCCCGTCCCAGGCCGCATCGACCCCGCGCGAACTCTGGAGGCGATCCAGCGCTTTGGCGTGACCAACACCTTTGCCTCGCCCGTCGTACTCGACCGCCTGGCCCGCCACGGCGCCCCGCGCGGGATCAAACTCCCAAGCCTGAAGCGTGTCATCACAGCGGGGGCACCCGCCCCGCTCCCATTACAGGAACGCTTCCGCCAATTGCTGACCGACGAGACAGACCTGTTCGGCGTATACGGCGCGACGGAGGTGCTACCCATCGCCGTGGTGGAAAGCCGCGACCTGTTCAACGGAGCCAGGTCCAGGTCCGCGCAGGGAGCGGGCGTTTGCCTGGGTCATCCCGTGGAGGGGGCCGAGGTGCGGGTGATTCGCATCAGCGAGACTGCAATTCAGCGTTGGGATGATTCTTTGATGCTGCCCAAAAATCAGGTCGGCGAGATCACGGTCAAGGGCGCGTCGGTGACGAAGGAATACATCGCCCGTGACGAAGCCAACCGTCTGTCGAAGATTTTGGACGACGGCGAGACTGTCCACCGCATGGGCGACGTGGGCTACTTCGATGAAGACGGCAGGCTGTGGTATTGCGGACGCAAGTCACATCGCGTGGAAACATCGCACGGCACGTTCTTCACCGAGCAGATCGAAGGCATCTTCAACCTGCACCCGTCGGTCTATCGCACCGCGCTGGTCGGCGTGAAGGGCGAGCCCGTGCTGTGGGTGGAACTCGAACCGCATGCCCGTCAGACCGACCGCAGAAAGATCGTCCGCGAGTTGGCGTCCCTCGGGCAGGACCATCCGCAGGCGGCGCACATCCGCACTTTTCTGTTCCTGCGTCGCTTCCCCACCGACGTGCGCCATAACTCCAAGATCCTGCGCGAACGGCTGGCCCGCATGGCCAAAGACAGGCTCAACCGTCCCTTGCCTGGCGTGATATACTCACGCTGACCGACACCAGTAAACAGGGATCGACACATGCGCATTCAGAAAAACCTCCGCACCGACCAGGAAACCATCCTGCGTTTTCTCAACGTGTTGGGCACCGCGTCCACCATCCTGACCAATAACAAATATGCCCGCCCGAGCTTTTTCCTGCTGGCGGATGAGTTCAACCAGGGGTACATCGAGAGCTACTTCTATAAAAAAGAGGAAGTGCTGATCCAGACCCTGGCCGACGGCGGCTTCCCGCCCGACGAAGGCCCCATCCATGCCATCCGTTCCGACCAACAAAAGAGCCGCGAGTCCGCCGCGACGATGGTCCAGGCCGCCAAGCACTGGGAGGCGGGCGACGAAGATGCCCGCGCCGAGGTCGGCTGGGCCACCAGCACTTACACAGGCACCGTCCGCCAGCATTTGGAGCGGCTCAAAAGCCTGATCTTCCCACTGCTCGAACAGACCATCTCCATCGACGAGGAGCACAAGGTCTCGGACGTGATCAATGCCCTGCCGCTGGGGGCCGAATTCCAGAACAGCGCAGAGAAGTACCTCCGCATCATCGAGAAACTCGAAGATACCCTGGGCGACTGGCGATAGGAATTTTCGTGACAAGACAAAGAAGCCGCTGAGCAAACCTTGGCGGCTTTCGTATTTAACGGCATACCCCGCGTGTTTCCACGCGGGGCAGCCTTTGACCAACTCAGAGGGAGGAGAGAGAGTTTTTAAGCGGTAACTCGGAGGAGAATTAACGCGCTTTTATACAGGGGGTTGGTTTGGATTGGTGCCGCAATAAGCGCAGGCGGGCTTTTCCATCATGTTGCATTCCAGGGCGTTCGAGCAGCGATGGGCAAGCACGCGCGGAGCCTGCTCGGGCAAATGTTCGGCCGGGTAAACCACTTCGGCTTCCAGCTCGATCTCATGCCCTACATGTTCACAGTACTTGATCTTTTCAACCAGCCAAGTCTTTTGTGTCATCTGGCACCTCCAAGGTACGCCCCTAGTTTACGATAGGCATGAAAAGCTCACCAGTGACAGGCGTCACAAATTGGCGTGACAAAGCGCCCATTTAGGACGGAGTGAACCCAAATTATCCTGATAATTTTGTAAGGTGTCCCCTGCCGCAGAAAATGAGCGGAGGTGATGAACCTCCGCTCATGGTATTCTACATTGAAGATGTTGTGCGGCCGCTACTTGCGCGCCAGCCGCAGGATGGAGCCTTGCAGGTCGGCGACATACAACTCCCCGGCCTGATCCACGCCAAAGGAACTGATGCGCAATCCCGTTTCGAACAGGACTTGGGCCTGCCAGCCATCCGCAGAACGGATCAGCCCCCAGACCGTTCCCGTGCAATAATCGCCGAAGAGGTAGATTCCGCGCCACTCGGGCAGGTCCGCGCCGCGATAGACGTGGCCGCCCGTCACCGAGCAGTAGCCATCGGCGTGGCTGTATTCGGCCACAGGCAGGAGCAGGCCGGGCTGGGCATCTCCTTCGTACGGATGATTGCCCTCCATCAGGTTCCAGCCAAAATTCGCGCCGCCGGGCGAACCAGCCGGCAGGATGTCAATCTCCTCCCAGTCGCCCTGGCCCACGTCGCCGATCCACAGGTCGCCCGTGGAACGGTCGAAGGACATGCGCCACGGGTTGCGTAGGCCATAGGCCCAGACCTCGCTGCCGAACGGGTTATCGGCGGGGATGGCGTAGGGGTCACCCGAGTTCACGTCGAGGCGCAGGATCTTGCCCAGCAGGCTGTCGGTCCGTTGGCCGTTGCCGAGCGGGTCGCCGCCCGCGCCGCCATCTCCCAGGCCCGCGTACAGATAGCCATCGGGGCCAAAAGCCAGCACGCCGCCATTATGGTTCTCGTAAGGCTGCTCCACGTACAGCAGGCGCGTCTCGCTGGCAGGGTCGGCCAGGTCGGGGTCGGCCGAGACTTGGAAGCGCGCGATGACCGTGTTGCCGCGACGGTCGGTGTAGTTGACGAAGAACAGGCCGTTCTCCGCATAGCGCGGATGAAAGGCCAGGCCGAGCAAGCCCTGCTCGTTGCCCGAACTGCCAACCTGGTCGATGATATTCAGGAAGGGCGTGGGCAGGATGCGCCCATCCTTGACGAGCAGGATGCGGCCCGCCTGCTCCACTACGAACAAACGACCCGTACCATCGCCCGCGTTCTGGATGTCCACGGGGCGCAGAAAACCCGCGGCCACAGGCGTCCACTGGAAGTCATCCGCATTGGGGAAGGCTGTCGCGTCGGCGGGGACGGGGGTGGCGGTAAAGGCCGGGGCGGGCGGGTTGGCGGTGTCGGTCGAAGGCGGGGGGAGTGTCTGCGTGGCGGAGGCAGGCGCGGGAGTCAGCGTGGGGGGCGGGGCAACAGACGGGGCGCAGGCGGAAAACAGCAGGACTGCCGCCAGGGTCCAGAAAAGGCGTCTCATCGGTCAGGATTTGTCGTCGCTGATGTCGGTCACGTCGGCATCCACGATGTCGGTGGA
>CALLJA010000085.1 GCA_938008865.1 uncultured Anaerolineales bacterium | reverse complement strand
TTGAATTGTAGAACGGGAAGGGGGGAGGGTCAAGTGAAAAATGGCATGGAAAAGGAGGGAGAGAGTAGTGAGTGGGGAGTGGAAAGTGGAGAGTGGGAAAGAGGAAGGAAGGGCAGTGAAAAGACGCAGGTACGCAGAGGCTTTTGGCGCTTGTATACCCAATGAGAATCATCCACAGATTTCACCAATTTGAAAAACAAATTCTGCGCAATCTGCGTAATCTGTGGATTGCTTTTAAAACCCTTTGCGCTCTTCGTGTCTTCGCGGTTCAAAATCTCTGTGTAAAAAATGGTCCTTTCGTCCACACAATTTCCATATAAGTTGGTCACAAGGCGCTAACACGGGGGGAATATCATGGCGTCAAGGTTGAAGGCGCTTCAACCAATTCAGAGAAAGAGGTAAAAGGATGAAAAATAAAATAATGCTCCTGATCGGCGGCCTGCTGGCTGTGATGATGGTCTTCGGAGCCGTGGCCGTCACCAACGCGTACGCGCAGACGAGCACGCCTAACGCTCCCACGGGCCAGCAGGGAAATCCGCCCCCGGACGGCGGGCGCGGCTTCCTCGGCCAGGCCGAACTGGAAGCCGCCGCCAAGGTGCTCGGCATGACGGCCGATGAACTCTCGTCCGCACTGCAAAGCGGCAAGACCCTCGCAGACCTGGCCACCGCCGCGGGCGTGGACATCCAGGATGTGCAGGACGCAATCAGCGCGGCCCGCGTCGAAGAAATGCGCACCCAAATCGCGCAGGCCGTCACCGACGGCACCATGACCCAGGAGAAGGCCGACTGGCTGCTGGAAGGACTCGACAAGGGCTACATCGACGGGCACGGCTTCGGCCTGGATATCGGCGGGCGCGGCGGCAGGCATGGCGACATGCTCCTGACCGATGACGCCATCGCCGCCGCGGCCAAGGTTCTCGGCATGACCGCCGACGAAGTCTCCTCCGCCCTCAGCTCGGGCAAGACCCTGCAAGACCTGGCGACCGCCGCGGGTGTGGACTTCAAGGATGTGATGGATGCCATCCACAGCGTGATGCCCGCTCCGCAGGGCGGCCCTCACGGACAGCCGCCTGCCCAGTCGACCCAGTCCACGAACCAGTAAACATCCCCTAAAATAGAAAGGAAACAAGACCCGCCGAGACGACTCCTCCGTCTCGGCGGGTTGATTTTTTTGCCCTGGCGGGGTCAGAAGGCGCAGCGCATCGATGACGTATTTCGATTGCGTTCTGCCGAAGCCTTATGGCCGCCCGGGCCGATTGGGCGCGCCGCCTGGCAATCCGCCGCCGCTGGGACGCTGCCCGAGCGAGCGCTCGAAACCATCGAGGTTGGTGCGGGCCTGGGGCATTTGTCCGCGCGCGAATTGGGTGGTGATTTCGCCAAACTTGGCGGTGAACTGGCTCAGGTCCAGGCTGCCGTTGCCCAATCCGCCTGCACCGCCGAATTGTTGGAAGCCTGACTGTGCATTCGCGCCAAGCTGAGCCAGGTTCATCAACTCATCGCGCGAGAGTTTGTCGTCGCCCATGGCGGATTTGGCCGCGTCGATGAAGGCGAATCCACTTTGCAGGGCGGAGATCTTGTCGGTGGGGATGTTGCTTGGCTGGACCTGTCCGATCTGATTCAGGCGATTTTGCTGGTCGGCTTGCAGCACGGAGAGTATATCCTGCGCCTGCGACTTCAACTCTGTGGCGTTGGTTTGCGCCTGTTGCGCGGCGGCGTTGAGTTGGTCGAGCGTGGACTGCGCCACTTCCAGACCCTGCTGCAACGTG
>CALLJA010000084.1 GCA_938008865.1 uncultured Anaerolineales bacterium | reverse complement strand
GAATTATTGGGTATAATAGACACATGTCCGAAACGAAATGCAAGTCGTATTGCTATTATCGCCACCCCTAGCCAGTCCGCGGTGGAGTTTCGAACGCGCCCTTCACCATCGCGGGCGCGTTTTTGTTTGCCATTTTTTGTCGGGAGGTTCCCATGAACATTGACGAGCAAGTCGAACTTTTGATGCAAGGCACCGAGTACGGCGACGAGGACCTGAAGAAGGCCATGACCGCCGAACTGCGCGAGCGCCTGATTCAGGCCCAGAAAGAGGGGCGGCCTCTGCGCGTGTACTGCGGCTACGACCCCACCTCCACGGACCTGCACCTGGGCCACACCATCACCATGCGTAAGTTGCGCCAGTTCCAGGACCTGGGACATGAGGTGACCTTCCTGATCGGCAGTTACACCGCGCTGGTGGGCGACCCTTCGGACAAGAACAAGGCCCGCCCGATCCTGACCCAGGAACAAGTGGCCGCCAACGGCAAGACCTACGCCGATCAGGCCTTCCGCGTGCTCGATCCCGCAAAGACGATCATTCGCGAGAACGGAGAATGGTTGTCCAAGCTGACGCTGGTGGACCTGATCCGTTTGGGGCAGAATTTCACTGTGCAGCAGTTCCTCGCGCGCGAGAACTTCGCCAACCGCCTCGATAAAGGCGAGCCGATCTACCTGCACGAAACCTTCTATGCCCTGATGCAGGGCTACGACGCGGCCGCCATGGAGACCGATATCCAGGTCGGCGGCACGGACCAGCTCTTCAACATCATCGTGGCGGGACGCAAGTTGCAGGAAGCTCTCGGCCAGAAGCCGCTGGTGGGCGTCATCTGCGGCATCCTGCCTGGCACTGACGGCGTCCAGCGCATGTCCAAGTCGATGGGCAACATCGTGCCAATCACATCCAGCGCCGATGACATGTACGGCAAGGTTATGTCGGTGCCCGACGCGGCCATGAGCAAGTACTACCGCCTGGTGACGCGCTTCTCGCCGCACGAGATCGACGAGATCGAGAAAGCCGTCGCCGCTGGGACGATGCATCCGCGCGATGCCAAAATGAGGCTGGCGCGCGAGATCACCAGCATCTTCTACAGCGACGTGTCTGCCGACGCAGCCCAGGAAAATTTCGTCAAGATGTTCCAGCAGAAGGAAGTCCCCGACGAGATGCCCGAGTACAGCCTCCAGGACGGACAGACCGTGCTGGACGTGATCCTCGCGGCGGGCATGGCCGAGAGCAAGAGCAAGGCACGCGGTCTGATTGACCAGAAGGGCGTCCGCCTGGACGGTGAAACCCTGGAGCGCGGCGACGTGCCCTTCCCGCACCCGGGCGTGCTACAGGTCGGCAAGCGGCGCTTCCTGCGCGTCAAGTAGGCGTTTCTATTACAAAAAAGAACAGGGATGGCCTTTGCGGGTCATCCCTGTTTTTGTTCGTCCTCTTCGACCATCTGGAGGAATTCGTTGACGATGGCAGGGTCGAAGTGTGTGCCTGCCTCTGAGAGCAGGTATTCGGCCACCTTTTGCCTGGGCCAGGCCTCGCGGTAGGGACGGTCGTACAGCAGCGCATCGTACACGTCCACCACGGCAAAGATGCGCGCCGCCACGGGGATATCATCGCCCTTCAGCCCGCGCGGGTAGCCCGCCCCGTTCCAGTATTCGTGATGACCGTAGGGAATATCCAGCGACGGGCGCAGGTACGAGATGGGATAGAGCAGGTCGTAGGCGTATTGTGGATGCATCCGCATCTCGGCCCACTCCTCAGTACTCAACGGACCCGTCTTCTTGAGGATATGGTCGGGCACGGCCATCTTGCCGATATCGTGCAGCAGCACGCCGCGGCGGATGTGGATCAAGTCGGCTTCGGGGATGCCCAGGCGGCGGGCCAGGCGCAGGGTCAGGTCGGTGACGCGCAGGGTGTGGCCCTGGGTCTCCTTGTCGCGCAGTTCGAGCGCCTTTCCCCAGCCTTCCAGGGTGGTGTCGTAAGCCAGCGAGAGTTCCTGGTTGGAGCGCTGCAGGTTCTCGAACAACTGCGCATTGTCGATGGCGATGGCGGCCTGCCCTGCAATGGTGCGGAAGAAGTCCACCCAGTTCGATTCAGGCAGGAAAGCGCGCCGCAGGTACACTTCGAGGACGCCCTTGACCTGCCCCTTGCTGATCAGCGGGGCGGCATAATAACTGACAAAGTTCTCCTGGCTAGCCAATTCCTTGCGATGGTGATTGGTTTCTTTTGCAAATTGCTCCACGAAGATATCCCTGCGTTCGAGCAGGACCTCATTGAGCAGGCGGCTGTTGATGCGCACGGGACCCTGCACAAGGCTCGATTGGCGGAAGCCCAGGCTGGCCAGGTGGTTGAGCGTACGCAGTTCGGGGTTGTAGGTGATGATGTCGGCGGCGTCCACGTTCAATTGCGCCAGGGTGTGGTCGAGCAGGATATTGAGCGTTACACGCAGGTCGAAACTGGATGCGATGGCGGTGTCCACGTCGCGCAGCGCGGTCAGGCGTCTGACCTGTTCCTCGCTTTGTTCGTACAACTGCGCGCGGTGGATGGCGCTGCCTGCGATTTCGGCCAGGGTATTCAGGAGTTGGATCTGCGGCGCTTCGACCCTGCGGGGCAGGGGCAGGGCCACGATCATGGCCCCGATTGTCTGGGATGTGGTGCGGATCGGGATGGCAATGCCGCCCCAGCCCGCGCCCAATTGCGAGGCTAGGTCGGGATGGGCAAAGGGGTCGTGCGGGAAATCCTGGATCAGGTGTACTTCGCCCGTGTGATAGACATGGCCCACGATGGCTTCGGCTGGGTGCATGTGTTTGATGTTGACATCCGCCTGCCAGCCGCTGGCGACTACCTGGTCGAGTAGATAGGTTCTGGGGTTGTACAGCCAGATGGAGGCGGCATCCGTGCCCATGGTCTTGAGCACTTCGTCCAGCAGCATGGATAGCATGCGGTTGGGGTCCTGGGTGGCGCGCAGGGTGAAGGATACGCGGCTGACCACTTCCAACTCTGCGAGGCGGCGGCGGGTCTCTTCGTACAGGCGGGCATTGTCGATGGCCACGGCTGCCTGGCTGGCGAAGGTCTGCGCGAGGGCGGCGGAATTCTCGTCGAAAGTGCCGACCTTGTCGCTGTCTAGGGTGATGTAGCCTACGACCTCGCCATGTGTGACGAGTGGGACGCCCATCCAGCCGTGGACGTCGGTTGCCAGCCAGGTCTCGAAGCGTGGGTCGGCCTGCGCATCCTGAAGGATGATGGGCTGGTTGTTGTTTTCCTGGATGGTGACGAACAGCAGGTTGTCGGCTGGGAAGGTTCGATCCCGTACATCCTCAGCTGACGGCAGGCCCTGCGCGGCGGCAATCCGCACCAGGTTGTTCTCCAGCAGGAACATGGTGGCGCTGTGATACGGCACCACCTGTTGCAGCGCCACCAGGATGGTCTCTAGCACTTGGCGGGCATCGAGCGTGGAGGTGATGGCTGAAGCCGCCAGCCGCAGGTTCTCGGCCTCCTGCCGCCGTTGTTGTTCCAATTTGAACAGGCGCGCGTTTCCAATGGCGTTGGCGGCGTTGTTGGCGATGACCAAGGCGAGTTCCTCGTCGGCGCGGGTGAATCGCCCGGGCGCGGCGCTGTCGAGGGTGACGATGCCGATTACCTCTTCCTTGAAGGTGATCGGCACGCCCATGAACGAGCGCACGTTTTTGATGCCAGGGATCCAACGGTACCTTTCGTCGGCCTGTACGTCGTCAATGCGGACTGTTTCGTTGAAATGCACGATCTGGTAGTTGATGGGGAAATCATCCAACAGCAGTGTGTTGCCGCGTTTGATGACGCCCGCCTCGAAGCCGATAGCCGCCGAGACGCGCAGGCGGTCGTCGTTGAGTATCTGGATGGTTCCCGATTCGCAGATCAGCAGTTTTAGGATGTGGCCCAGGATGGTGTGGTTGACCTCATCCAGGTCGAGCGAGGATGCGGCCAGGCGCATCAGGTCGAGCATGGAGGCTTCGCGCAGGCGCTGGTTTAGTTCGCCTGCAAAGAGCCGCGCGTTCTCGATGGCGATGGCGGCCTGGATGGCGAAGGTCTCCACCAGGCGGGCATGTTCGGCGGTATAGAAATCGGGCTTGATATGGTCCACGGCCAACATGCCGATGATCTGGTCGCGCACGATCAGCGGCACGCCCAGCCAGGAGCGGATGTGGCTGTGAGGTTCTCCGCGGAACGGCCCGTAGTGGTTGGGCGCGTCGCCAAGGATGTAGGGTCTGCCCTCGGTGAGCACGACCGTGTTGGGGTTGTCGCCAGGGATGGGGAAGCGCATGCCTTTCAGCGCCGAGAGGTCGGGCCAGCCCACACCACCCACAATCTCGGCGTAGCCGTCGCGCAGCAATTGGATCGAGGCGCTGTTGAACGGGACCACCTTGGAGAGTTGCTCGAGGATGACCTGCACGGCCCGTTCTTCGTCGAGGGTGGAGGCCACCGCCGTGGCGGCTTCGCGCAGCGTTTCAGCCTCGTGGCGGCGCTGCTGTTCGGCTTCGAACAGGCGTGCATTCTCGATCACAGTCGCGGCCTGGTTGACGAAGGTTTGCAGCAGGGGGGCCTGTTCCTCGGTGAAGAAGCCGGGCGTGCGGCTGTCGAGGTTCACATAGCCGAGATTACGGTCGTTTACCAACAGCGGCAGTCCGATCCAGCCGTGGATGTAATCGGTGCCTTCCCACTTCTCGAAACTTGGGTCTTTTTGCACATCATCCACGATGAGCGGACGGTTGTAGGAGGTATTCCAGGCGGGCGGCAGTGGAAATTCGGTGCCGATCAGTTTCTGGCCGTTGGGCAGGTTCCTGCCCGCCACGATGCGCACGGTTTGGCCCTTGAGGAAGAAGATCGAGGCGCTGTCATAGGCGGTGAAGCGTGCCAGCATGTCGAAGGTGGTCTCGAACAGGCTGGTCAGGTCCAGCGAACTGGTCAGGGCCGAGGTGGCCATGCTCAGATTCTCGGCGTCGCGCGCGCGGCGGCGTTCGGCGGCGAACAGTTTGAATTTCGAGATGGCCGTACCCAGCCCGCCCGCCACCGTGTTGATCAGACGCTCGTCCGATGCGCTGAATGCGTTTGGCGCGTCGCTTTCGATGTTGAAAGCTCCGACCACCTGTCCGCCCGAGAGGATGGGCACGCACAGCTCGGAGTGGACACCGGGCGTGGTGGGGATGAACTCTGGGACTAGGTCCACTTCGCCGAGCCGCATGGGTTGGCGTGTCGTGATGACCCTGCCCGCCACCCCGCGGTCCAGTTCGAGCGGATCAGCCGCGCCCGGCAGCGTCAGACCGAGATACGAGGGATGCGGGGCCGCCATCCTGCCGTCTTCGGTGACCAGCAGTACGCCGCAATTGACGGGCTTGAAGTTCTCGTGGATGATGGCCGTGACGTTCTGGATCAACTCGTCCATGTCTGGGGCAGTGGAGTTGGCTATCGCCACGGCGTGCAGCATCATCAGCTCGCGCAACTGCTGCTGGACCGCCTCCCCGGCCAGTTCGCGCTGGATGGCCGCGCTGATGATATTGGAGGCGATGTGCAGGGCCTCGATCTCGCTGTCGCTCCACATGCGGTGTGTGCGGCAGTCGTCCAGACCGATGAAACCCCACCATCCATCGCGGACCATGATTGGCGTGCAAATGATCGACAGGATGCCCTGGCGGGTGAACTCGATTCGCTCGACGGCGGACATCTCGTCCACGATCCCGTACACCGAGGCCCCGTTGTTGAGAATTTCCACCCAGCGGCCCAGCCCGTTTTCGTCCATGTCGAATTCCTGCATCGACAGGTCGTTCATGAAGGGCTCGACCCCGGGCGCGCACCACTCGAAACGTTGGGTGACCCGCGCCGGTGAATCAGGCTCGGACACCTTCTGGAAGATATACACGCGGCTGGCTTCGGCGGCGGCGCCTAGTTTTTCGAGGATGGCGGGCAGGTTGCTGGTCCACTCTGGCGATTTGAGGAACTGGTCGGCGGCGAAGGCGATGGCGTTCAGGATGGCTTCCTTGCGCCGCAGGTCATCGCGGGCCTTCTTCTGGTCGGTGATGTCGTGGAACATGGACAGGATGCAGTCTTGCCCGCCGAGCTGGATCAACTCGTAGAAGACCAGGGTGTCGCGCACTGCGCCCGAGGCAGTCCTGAATTTGCTTTCCAGGCCTCGCAGGTTTCTTTTCTGAAGGAGAAGCCCGGTCAATTGCTGCCGTTCCTCTTCGTCCCGCCAGATGTTCAACTCGGCGGTGGTGCGGCCGATTACCCGTTCACGATTCAGGCCAGACAAATCCCAATAGGCCTGGTTGGCGTCGATGAACCTGCCATCCTCCAGGGTGGTGATGCAGATTCCGATGGAACTGGATTCGAATACCTTGCTGAAGCGTTCCTCGCTCTGATGGATGGCTTCTTCAGCCTGCCGCTGGCGGGTGGTGTCGAGCAACACGCCCTGGAAGTACAGCGGCATCCCCTTCGAGTCGCGCAGCAGGACGGCATGATCATAGACCCAGATGATGCGTCCGTCGCGGCGCACCATGCGGTATTCGCGGCTGAATGGCACGCCCTGCTGTACAGTACGATATTCCTCGGCAAGAACGGCCTCGCGGTCTTCGGGGTGTAGGCGGCTGTTCCAGAGTCCGCTGTCGCTCGTCCACTCATCGGGGGTGTAACCCATCAGGCTTTCGATCTGCGGGCTGACATAGACCGTGTTTAGTTCGGAGGCCGAATCAATGTAGACCACGGCAGGCAGGTGTTCCACGAGATTTCTATAACGGGCCTCCGCCGCGCGCAGGGCATCTTCCACTTTTTTGCGTTCGGTGATGTCTTCGGCAAAAGCGATCAACACATCCCTGCCGAAATAGGTGCTGCGCGCGACACGCACATTCTTTGGGAAGATATCTCCGTTCCTGCGCCTGCCCCAGAACTCGAACTGCTGAGCTTCCCCTTGCAGGGCCAGTTGGATCTTTTCGGTCACGGCCGCCATGTCGTTCATACCCGGTGCGGAGACGTCGACCGGCGACATGCCGATCAATTCTTCGCGCGTGTATCCGTACATGCGCACGGCGCCCTCGTTCACATCCAGGAAGGTGCCGTTTGCATCCTGGATGTAGATGGCGTCGGCAACGGTGTCGAACAACCCGCGATAGGAGATCTCGCTGTTGAACAGCGACTCGCGGGCCTTCTTTTGCTCGGTGACGTCCATCAGGATGCCCTGCCAGTATTGCGGCTTGCCGTCCTCGCCGCGGAAAACGATAGCCTGGTCCTGCAACCAGACGATGGTGCCGTCCTTTTTGACAGCCCGATATTCGAAGTGATACGGCTCGAGCGTGTTGTTGGTGCGTTCGTTCTCGGCCAGCACAGCCTCACGGTCTTCGGCATGGATGGCCTGCCGCCACAGGTCGGGGTTGGCTTCCAACTCCTCGACCGAATACCCCAGTACCTGCTCGATCTGCGGGCTGAGATATAGGTGCGAATTCTCGCGACCATATTCCTCGCGGTACACCACGACAGGCAACTGCTCCACCAGGGCGCGGTAGCGCTGCTCGGCCAGTACCAGGTCGAGTTCGGCCTGCTTCCGTTCCTGGATGTTTTCGCATACCAGGAAGATGTTGATCTGGCTGTGTTGGTCGACGAAGGCGCGCGCGCTGCCCTCTACCCAGGCCAGGTCCTGGCTATGGGTGATGATGCGAAATTCCAGTTGGACAACCCGCCCGGGCGATTGCATACACTCGCGTGCCGCATGGATGATTTCCTTCCGATCCTGCGGGTGCGTGAAAGCCAGGGCGCGATTCCCGACCAGGTCGTCGGCGTCGTAACCGAGCAATTGACAGGCCGTCTGGTTGACCGCCAGGATGAAGCCCGCACTGTCCATGTTGAAGAGCATCAGGGGATTGTTTTCGTATAAGCCGCGGAACTCCCATTCGCTTTCGAGCAGGGCCTGCTCGGCTTCCTTTTGCAATGTGACATCCTGAAGGAAGCCTTCATAGTACAACAGCCTGCCGTCCGCCGCCCGCACGGCCCGCGCCGAAGTGGAGGTCCAGATGATGCGTCCATCTTTGCGCAGATTCTTGCCCACGAACCGCTCGATCACCCCGTCGCGGTTCATGAAACTGGTGAAGTTGCTGCGCCGCTCTCCGCCGGCATAGATCTGCGAGTCGATGTCCGTGACCAGCGTCATCATCTCTTCGGGAGACTCATACCCGAAGATGTGCGCCATGGCAGGGTTGACCTTCCTGAACCTGCCCTCGGGTGTGGATTGGAAAAATCCCTGCGGGCTGTTCTCGAAGATGGTCTTGTATTCCAGCTCGGCTTTTTCTCGCGTCTCGTTTTCCCACTTGAGGATGAAATATAACCCTAACGCCGACATGACCAGGAAGGTCGTATCTTTCGCCACGTGGACGATGAACATGAGGGTCGGGTCTTGGAAAAGATCATCCAGCCATTGTTCCGTCAGCAGAATCCATACCGCGCCCAGGGCCAGATAAAAGAGCACCAGGGAGAGCGCAAGCGGTGGGCGGAATCTGCTTCTCATCATGAATGTGCTTGTTATTATTATAGAACCTTTTCACGCGTTGGTGAAAACAAAATTGACCTTATATCGGGAATGGGACGCTCGAACGGGTGGTGCGCCTTCAGGACCTTCCGCCCAATGTGCATTGATCGCAGTGCTCGGCTGCAGACCGCGCAATGATACCTTGCCCGTATGGTCTTGGAAAGACTTTTATTAAGCAGATAATTAAACTCAAATATATCTCAAATGAATTCAAAGAAAATTCATAAGGTCAAAAAGATTTGGAGAGGTAAAGTAGAAATGCTTAAAAGCGAATTAATGGATGGATCGACACCCAGCCAGACCAGGGAGAAGATCATTGTGCATTCCAAAGCATGATGTTTGACCGATTGAACAGCCTGAATCCTTTTCGCGGAGCGACCTGATGGAGAAGTGGTACGTGGCACACAGCAAACCCAGAAGTGAGGAACTCCTGTGGACACAGTATCGTATTCGCGGCCTGGAGGCTTATTATCCCTGCCTGAAGGTACGCACCGTCAACCCGCGCGCAAAGCAGGTGCAGCCTTATTTCCCGGGCTACCTGTTCATCCATGTAGATTTAGGGATTACGGGACGCTCGGCGCTCGACTGGCTGCCTGGCAGCAGCGGCCTGGTTTGCTTTGACGATGAGCCTGCCACGGTCTCCGAGAGCCTGATTCTGGCGATCAGGCAGCGGTTGGACGGGTTGGAGCGGCCTGCTGAAACGACGCCTGCGCGGCTGCGGCGGGGGGAGCGTGTCTTGATTCATGAGGGTGTTTTCAGCGGATACGAAGGCATCTTTGATATCTATCTTTCAGGCGTCGAGCGGGTGCGTGTTCTGCTTTCGCTCTTGGGTGACCGTCAGATTGCGGTGGACCTCTCCGCAGCCAGCCTGCAGCGCATCGACTGAGCCTGAAATCTGAACGGGGGCATCGAGACCAAACAGCCCGTCCCAATGCCGCATGTCGGATGGGCGGAGCGATGTCCGAGCCAACCTGTGCGAGTTCTCACATGCTGAAACCACCTCATCCACCCATCCCGTTTGCGCCGTTTCTTTCACTAAAACGGAACCAGGC
This sequence comes from uncultured Anaerolineales bacterium, assembly GCA_938008865.1. GTDB lineage: Bacteria > Chloroflexota > Anaerolineae > Anaerolineales > Villigracilaceae > JACPVF01. The sequence goes on along the minus strand of CALLJA010000084.1, from coordinate 834 downwards.
TGCTGGCACGGACTCACCGTCCACGCTGGGGCTGGTTTCCAGGCTGTCGCAGATCCTGGCGGACGAGGGCATCGAATATTGCCACTGGAAAAGCAACACCTTTTTGGACCGCACTGCTTGCGGCGACAATGACCTCGACCTGTTGGTGCGGCGTGCCCACACGCAGCGCTTCATGGAGATCTTGCAGCAACTGGACTTCAAAGAGACCCGGCTGCCCGCCTCCGAAGAATTGCCTGGCGTGCGCGATTTCTACGGCTTCGACCACCCCTCGGGGCGGCTGATACACGTCCATGCCCACTTTCAGTTGATCCTCGGCAACGACCTTTCCAAGAATTACCATCTGCCTGTCGAACAAGCCTACCTCGCCTCGGCTACACAGGGGATTTTACTGCGCCTGCCTGCGCGTGAGTTCGAACTGTTGGTCTTCGTTATCCGCATGACGCTCAAGCATTCCACCTGGGATGCGCTGCTGATGCGGCATGGACAGTTATCCTCCTCCGAGCGGGGCGAACTGGCAGACCTGGCCGACGCGCCGACCCTGACCCGCATCGACCCTATTCTGCGTCACATCCCCAACTTGGACCGCGCTCTGTTTGATCTGTGTTTGCGTTCGTTGCAGCCTGGTTGTCCCGTGGGGCTGCGCATTCGGGCGGGAGAACGCCTGCAAAAAATATTGCGGGCCTGCGCGCGTCGTCCGCATGTGAGTGATGTCCTGCTGAAATTCTGGCACAGACTCAGCCAGCCCATCCAGCGGCGGGCCTTTCATCGAGTTCCGAAAAATCGGTTTGCCAGCGGCGGACTATTCATCGCCATTGTGGGCGGAGATGGGGCGGG
>CALLJA010000083.1 GCA_938008865.1 uncultured Anaerolineales bacterium | reverse complement strand
GCGGGATCGAGATTGGCCAGGCCCTTTTCCACCTGACGCGCGACCACGTCCGCCGTGCGACGCGCTTCGTATTCCTCGAGCGTCTCACCCACGCACACGATGGGAGTCAGGCCTGCCTTCTGCGCGGCCAGCATCTTGCGGTTGACGGTCTCATCCGTTTCGGCGAAGTAGGCGCGGCGCTCCGAATGGCCGAGGATGACGTAGCGGCAATATTCCTTCACCATCGCGGCAGAGATCTCGCCCGTGAAGGCGCCCTTCTCCTCCCAGTGCATGTTCTGCGCGCCCAGGCCCGTATCGGTGCCTTCAAGCAGCGCCGAGATCGCCAGCAGCGACATGGCGGGCGGGCACAACACTTTTTCCACGCCCTTGATCTCGCGCAGCTTCATGTTCATCTTGAAGACCAGGTCGCGCGCTTCGGCGACGGTCTTGTTCATCTTCCAGTTTCCAGCAACGAATGGGGTTCTCATGGTTCTCTCTTTTTGGGTTAGGGTAGGGTGTCGAGCAATTCTTTCGCCATCACGCGCATCCACTCGGAATAGGTCGAGTCGGCGCTGATGTCATTCAGCAATTTGCCTGCCTCTTCGGCGCGGCCCTCTTTGACGAGGATCTCGGCCTCCAGCAGCCGCGCCTCGCGCAGGTCGGGTTTCAACTTGCGAGCCTGGTCCAGCAGGCTGCGCGCCTCGTCGAGCTTGCCGCCGAACAGCGCCGCCCGTCCGCGCACGACCAGGGCCAGGGGCTGGTCCATGCGTTCGAGCAGGTCCAGTTGCAGGAACAGGCCGAAGTCCGCTTCGCCTGCCGCCTTGTAAACCGCCTCACGCAGGGCGCCCATCACCTTGGGCGGGGCCGACTCGCTCGGGGGATAGGTCCGCATTAATCGCACATACATGGCGCTGGCAGGCACCCAGGCCTGGCGCGATTGGAACTCCTGCGCGGCCTTCAACAGGAAGGCGCGGTCCTGCGGCGCAAGGTTGGCCGCCTGGGTCAACGTCTCCAGGGCCTGTCGGCGCTGGCCCGCGTCCCAATACGACAACGCCAGCGTCAACTGCGCGTTCGGATCGTTGGGATTCTTCTGGGCTTCGTCCAACGGGGGCAGTTCTCCGCCTGGCGTAGTCACGGGCATCAGGGTCATCATCGGCGGCGGGTTCCCCAGCGCCTGGGTCGGCAGCGGTATCAGCGTGGGATTCGCCCGCTGCCTGAGCAATCCGCCATTGCGGAAAGCCGCCAGCCCCACCAACGCGCACAGCAAGAGGACCACGATCCCCGCAACGACGGCCCACGGAAACGATTTTTTTCTGGACCCCTGGCCTGCCTCCGTTTGGACGGCTGCAGCGCCGCTGGGAGCGGGCGGCAGGGTCGGCTGCATCGCAGCGGAGCGCGGCAGCGTAATGGCCGTGCCGCGCATCGGGACGCCCGCCGCGATCCAGGCTTGCTTGAAGGCCAGCACCAGGTCGTCCACGGTGGCGTAACGGTCGGCGCGGTCCTTCGAGAGCGCCTTGAGCAGCACGCGCTCCACCGTCTCTGGCACTTTGGCGTTGACCTTGCGCGGCATCGGCAGTGGCGTATAAATGTGGTCGTGGATGATCGAGAAAGGCGTATCGGCGTTAAACGGCACCTGCCCCACCACCATTTCGTACAGCATCACCGCGAAGGAATAAATGTCCGTGCCGTTGTCCAGTTCCTTCTTACCCATGGCCTGCTCAGGCGAGATGTACTGCGGCGTGCCCATGATCGAATCGGATGAAAGCGTGGATTCCCCCGCCTGGGCGATGCGCGCCAGGCCAAAGTCCGCCAGGTACATCGCGCCGTCCGCGGCGATCAACACGTTCGACGGCTTGATATCGCGGTGCAAAATACCCTGCGTGTGCGCATACGAGAGCGCCGCCCCCACCGAATCCACCACCCGCTGAATCTCCCCGGCCGAGAGCGGTCCGCGCTGCAGGCGGGCCTTGAGCGTCTCGCCTTCGATGAACTTCATCACCAGGTACGGGCGGTGCTCGTGTTCGGCGTAATCATAGATCGGCACGATGTTGGGATGTTCGAGTTTTGCCACCACGCGCGCCTCGCGCTGGAAGCGCAGCTCGAAGGACTTGTCTTCATTGAAGGCGGGATGCAGCACCTTGAGCGCCACGTAACGGTCGAGCGCGGCGTGATACGCCTTGTAGACGGTCGCCATGCCGCCCTGTCCCAATTGCTCGCTGATGCGATACGGTCCGATGTTCTCACCAATGCTAAACGACATACGCTCTTCCTTGCGCCTGTTTCATAAGTCTTTTTCCGATTATAGCCGAGGGCCGTGAAATCCGCATGACCCGCCTGTAAACCGTAAGTAAACTGACATCACGGCGCGGCGATTTGCCGCGCCGTGATGTTTGCCGTACGGGTAGAAAATTATTGATCCAGTGGGGAAACGGAGTAGTCCGTCCCGCCGCCCGGCGAAGGCGTGAACGTGACCTCGTAGGTGTGGGTCGCGCCGCAGGCATCCACCGTCCAGACCTCCACCCAGGCATCGCTGCTTTGGGCAGGCGGGATCATAACCTGGCCCGCCGCCAGGGTCGGGGTTTCGCAGCCGTAAGCAGACGCCTCGTAGCCTGTAATCGCAAGCATGGTGTCGCTGCGCAGCAATTCGTCCGCGCGGCCTGAATAGGACGAGTCGCTTGCGCCGCCCGTCAGGTTTCCCAGCGGATTGCTGTTCAACATGAAAAACGCGGCCGCCCCGATCACACAGCAGCATAATAAAATCCCCGCAATGACGGCGACGATGATCAGTGGGTTGGTTTTCTTTGCGGGCGCGTCCTGGGGTATCTGGGTTTCCATTTCGTTTCTCCTCGATATAGGTTGGCTCGAACATATCATCCCGTCGGGCGAAGTTCCATCACTCGTATGTACCAAAGGCTGGTCGCGCCTTCGTTAAAAAATGGATGGACGCTTGCGCGTCCATCCATCGAAGGACTATTTCGCGAGCAGAGCCGCCACGCCTGGCAGTTCCTTGCCTTCCAGGAACTCCAGCGAAGCGCCGCCGCCCGTCGAGACATGCGTCATCTGTTTGGCAACGCCCGCCTTCTTGACCGCGCTGGCGCTGTCGCCGCCGCCGATGACGGTGGTCGCGCCGCTCTCGGCCAATAGTTTGGCCAGGGCGAAGGTGCCTTCGGCAAACTTCGGCATCTCGAACACGCCCACGGGGCCGTTCCAGACGATCAGTTTCGCGCCGCTCAATTCCTTCTTATACAGTTCGAGCGTCTTCGGACCCACGTCCATCATGCGCCAGCCCGCGGGAATCTTATCCGCGTCCACGACCTGGGTGTTCGCCTCCGCCTCAAAGCGGTCGGCAATGACCGCGTCCACGGGCAGGATCAGTTTGTCACCCGACTTGGCCAGCAGGGCCTTGGCCGTCTCGATGGAAGCGGCTTCGACCAGGCTGTCCTGCATGTTGCAGCCCTTGGCGGCCAGGAAGGTGTTTGCCATTCCGCCGCCAATGATGAGCTTGTCGCACTTGGAGAGCAGCGTCTCGACCACCAGGATCTTGTCGCTGATCTTCGCGCCGCCCAGGATCGCCACATAGGGATGCTCGGGGTTGGAGACGGCGCGGCCGAGATATTCCAGTTCCTGTTCCATCAGGAAGCCAGATACGGCGGGCAGGAAGCGGGCAATGCCCTCGGTGGAGGAATGCGCGCGATGGGCGGAGCCAAAGGCATCGTTGACGTACACTTCGCCGAGCGAAGCCATCTGTTTCGCCAGGTCGAGGTCGTTCTTTTCCTCGCCCTTATGGAAGCGGGTATTTTCGAGCATCAGCACGTCGCCAGGCTTAAGAGCCTTGGCCAACGCCTCGACCTCGGGACCGACGCAGTCGGGGGCCATTTGCACGGGGCGGCCCAACAAAGCGGCCAGCGCCTCGGAAGCAGCCTTCAGGCTGAACTCGGGCTCGGGTCCGCCCTTGGGACGGCCGAGGTGACTCATCAGCATCAGAGACGCGCCCTGATCGAGCACGTATTGGATGGTCGGCAGGGCGGCCTTGATGCGCTTGTCGTCGGTCACTTTGCCGTCCGCCATCGGGACGTTGAAGTCCACGCGCATGAGCACGCGCTTGCCCTTGAGATCGATATCTTTGACAGTTTTCTTGTCCATGTTTCCACCAAAATTGTAGGGGCGGGGTGACCCCGCCCCTATACATGTTCTACAGGGATTTCGCCATCAGGGCGGCCAGGTCGGCGGTGCGAACCGAGTAACCCCATTCGTTGTCGTACCAGGTGACGACCTTGATGAAGCTGCTCTTCTCCTTGCCGAGGAC
>CALLJA010000082.1 GCA_938008865.1 uncultured Anaerolineales bacterium | reverse complement strand
GAACATGACCGTGGAATACCTGCTCAGTGACCACCTGGGCAGCACCTCCCTCACCGCGGACGCGGACGGGAACAAGGTGCTCGAAATCCGCTATAAGGCCTGGGGCGAAATCCGCGCCACGTGGACTTCCAGTCCCAGCACCACGCCGACGTACAAGATGCCGCTCTACCAATATACTGGGCAAGCGAGCTATATGGACGACCCACTCACCAGCGGAGTCACCGAGGGATTCGGGTTGATGTTCTATAACGCCAGGTGGTATGATCCTTATCTTAACCACTTCTCCCAGCCTGATTCCATTGTACCAGACCCATACAACTCACAAGACTACGACCGCTATTCCTACGCCCGAAATAATCCTATCAGGTACAACGACCCATCGGGACATATGGTCTGGGATGGAGACGAGGGAACTAATACGTGTAATGATCCAGATTTCTGCGAGAATGGACAGGTTAAGCCTTATGCTGGAATTGCATATACACTACGGTTAGCACGGTCTGCCAGGAATGGTGAGGAAAGAGGATGGTACTATAACAGGGCCTTTTATCTCACTATAAGCCAATTTGATATAGCCATCCCATATGATGAAAACCATCCTTTACATATTTCATTAGGCGGCATTGACTCATCGTGGAATGATCCAACCACACCTGCTGGAACTTATTACACTCCTGTAACGCCCGATTACCCTGAGGGGTCGCCTGATATTAGAATTAATATTTACAATGCTGCCTTCGAGAGCACACCTGGCGATCTTGCAGCAACCATTAGTCATGAGTTCTGTCATGCAAATCAAGCCTCAGGAACAGGCTGCTCAACAAATCCTCCAACAACGGGCGAAAGGTGGTATACGTCAGGCATAGGTGGTGCTGTAAATGAAATTGAAGCAAGACAAGCAGTCTTATCAAATTTGAGTGCATATGGGTATGGTACTACTTATGGCATTACCCAAGGTAAGATTGATCAATACAATATAGATATTTCAAGCTTACGAAATCAGTATGATCCTTACCCAGACTTTTACAATGCTATCACAACTCAGGTTTACACCCTGCCATACTAAAAAATAATGCCACGAACAGGATAATAGCATGAAAAAGCTAAAGAAAAGTATCTATGCACTAGTCGGTATGCTTGTTGTTTACGCCATTGTTTCATGCAGTGCTGATTCTATATCAAAATCTAGTCATGGTTTCGAGTTGAAAATATTGGTGGAAAAAGAAAAATATTGTTTAGATGAAGACATTAATATACAAGTGGTTTTAACAAATACGAGTAAAAATAATATTCTTGTTGACGAAACATGGTCTCTTCTTCCAGGGTATTGGCCCCCAGAAATGAGTACAGGATATCTGGTTATTTTAGATTCATCAGGCAATCCATTACCAGTGTATTCAAAATTATCGGTGCCTCCCGTTGCTGAAGGAGACTTCTCTGTTTTTATGCCTAAACAAGCCCTTGAAAAAAATATCATTATTCGAAATATCAAAAGAGCTGAACCTTTTACATATGGTTACCCATTTCAAGTGGGAGAAACATACACGGTGTCTGTAACATATCAAAACGTACTCACAACTTCTAAAGACTTAGATGGAAGAAATGTTAATAGCTGGACAGGTAAAATATCCGCAAGCGACACATTTCAAATCATATCGAAAGATTGTAAGGATTGATTGTTACCATTACGTTGAGTTTTTGTATTTTATCGTGATCAAAGCATCGTACACCAGCCCGACAATGCTAATCCGCTCTTCGTAGCATAAATCAGGAAATTCCAATCTCGAGACGAGTCCAAACAATTCCTGCACCCTAACATTTTCATCGGTTTTTATTTCCTGACTGGAAGGAACGATCTCCAATCGTTCCTCCACCCGTTGCATGGCGGAGAAATAATCCTCGGCCACGGTCTGGTCGTGGGCTTTGGCATAGATCATGGTACTGCTCAACTTCTTGTGTCCCAAAAAGCGCTGAATGGACGTGACGCGGCAGCCCGCATTGAGTAACTGCGTGGCACAGGTGTGCCTCAGGCGGTGCGGATAGACCTTCACACCCACGCGCTCGCCCGCGTATTTCAACTGGGCACGGAGGATATCCCTCTTCAAGGGCGCGTTGCGGTACAGGAAAACGTGGTCGCCTGAACCATCCCCACGCACCAGGAGGTATTCCTGCAAGGCGTGGATGATGGTCTCGGTGAGGTAGACTGTGCGGTCTTTTCGGCCCTTCCCATCCCGCACGGAGAGCCGTTTTTGGGCAAAATCGAGGTCTTCCAGCCTCAATTCCTCCACTTCGCCCAGCCGCAGCCCGCCCTGCCACAACAGATAAAACGCGGCCCGCACCAGCAGCGCCAGTCTCTTGTGGCTGGCTAACTGGCTACTGCTCACGGTTCTTTCCACTTCATCGCGCAATGTCCGCACCTGCTCATCGCTGAGGTACTTCGGCAGCGGCTCAGGCGGTTTCAAGCCTGGGATCTTCAATAACGCCTGTGGCACCTCATAACCTTCCTCCTGCAAAAAGACCAGGAAGGTGTGCAGGTAGCGCAAATCCGCGTTCACGCCTGAAACCGTGTAGCCTGCGCTCAAGCGTTGATCGATGTAGGCCAGTACGTGCTTGCGCTTCAAGTCCGCCAGGCTTTGCACATGGCAGGTCTCGACCAGGTAGCGCCACGTGCGCACATGATGAGACCAGAACACGCGGATGCTGTTTTGCAGTCGCGCGGCTCGCCAATTGCGCTGTTCCAGGTGTTGATAACGTTCCAGTTCCGAGACCAGCCAGCCTGGAAGTCCGCTTGTTACACGTGCGGAATCGAAAGGTGTTTCGCGGCTCTCCTCGCCCAGTCCGCGCTCCAAGCGCAAGAAGCGGCGGAACTTGATCAACGCCAGGCGGCAGCTCTTCAACCAGGCTTCGCCCACGCCTTTGGCTTGCACATACTCCAACGCGCACTCCAGGTCGTGTTCGAGATCGAGCTGCGCATGAGGTTTGAGAGTCAAGCCGAGGACATGTCCCGCCATCGGGATGTGATAATACGAGGTCACCATCTCGCTCACCCCGCCGCCCAGCAGCCACTGCTCATAGCGCTCCAGCAGTTCGAGGTTTTCCTGCGGCCAGTGGGATGTGGGCTGTGGCTTGCGCGTCTCAGCAGGCGCTTGTTTGCTCCGCGCGTAGCGCAAAGAGCGATCATATTTCTCGGCCAGTGTGGAGGCTTTAGGTGTGGGCATATCCGCTCCAGCCTTCCAGCTTCTCGCAGGCCGCATAATAATCGCGGCACACCTGCTTGTCGTTGGCCTGCACATAGGTCTGCGTGCTTTCGATCCAGCGATGGCCCATCAGTTTCTGGATGGACGTGATCGGCGCGTCCGCGTTGAGCAGGTCATTGGCGAACGAATGCCGCAGTTGATGCGCCGTGAACTGCACGCCTGCCAGATCCCGATACTTCAACAGGCAGTTGTGGATCGACGTGGTGGAGAGTCCCTCTTCCAGATAGCTGAGAAAGACGACCTCGCTCAGCACACACGGACGCTCGGCCAGGTACTCGCGCAAGATCCGCTCCGCCTGTTTCGACAAATACACGCCGCGTTCCCTAGACCCCTTGCCGCGCACCACGATCCTGGGAAAGTCCTCATCGAGAAACAGGTCCACCACTTGCAGGCTGGCCACTTCTCCGATGCGCAGTCCGCACCTTAACATCAGCGTGAACATGGCCCGATCTCGCGCGTCTGGGATGACCGCGAAGAAGCGCCGCAACTCCTCTTCCGCCACGGGACGCGGCAGGCGCTGCGGCTCGCGCACATGATGTCTGTGAAAGTGGACGGGGCAGACCAGCGTCTCTTCCTCGGCGGCCAGAAAGCCATACAACGAGACCACCGACGCCAGGCGGCGATTGATGGTGGCGGGTTTGAATCCCTTCTCGCTTTGCACGGCTACGAAGCGGTCTATGTCTCTGAACGTGACTTCGCTCGGCGCTTTATCTCCCACCACCTCCACGAACAGACGCAGGTCATAGCCATAGTCCTTCCACGTCCGCGCCTCTGGGCTGCGCCTGCGCACCCAGTTGACGAAACCCTCGATTTCCGATAGCATGACGGTACCTCCTGTGTTGCAGAATGTTTGGCTGGTACCCTCATTCTACTCACAGGAGGCGCTTTGAAGCCAACGGTTTTTGAGCGCGCCCCCGCGGGGGCGCGCTCAAAAACCACTCCCGAAAGTGCGGGGAGTGGTTAAGATAAGTGATCCGCCCTCGGCAGGTTCGCCCAGGCGGATAGTATGATACCTGAACAAACACAAGG
>CALLJA010000081.1 GCA_938008865.1 uncultured Anaerolineales bacterium | reverse complement strand
CCGTCTTCCATGCCCCCCCAAAAATGGATGGCTCCACCCGAAAGCCCAGCCCGTGGATCTGGATCGGCGCTGCTGGCCTGGTCGTCGCGGCCCTGGCTGGATTCCTATTCCTGAAACCTACGCTCGAGCCTGCCTCCGTTCCGACGGTCACCACCGTCCCCGAACACGGTCACCAGGCCCCAGCCACAACTCTGCCCGCCATAACGGAACCAGCCGTCGGTCCCGCGCAGGCACTGGCAGACGTGGGCCTGGTGCGCTTCCAGGATGTCGCGTCGCAGTTGGATGGTGTGCTGGTCTCGGCCAAAGGCATGTCGGCTCCGCCCGACGGCCGTCAATACGAAGTCTGGCTGGTGGGCAGCAGCGGAGAGACGCGCCGCAGCCTGGGCGTACTCGCGCTGGATGCAGACGGAAACGGCTTGCTCCAATTCGTGGACGGGCAGAGCCGCAACATGCTGGCGCGCTACGACCGCATGGAGATCACTCTCGAACCCAGCCCCGACCCCAGCCCGAACCCGTCGGGTGAGGTGGCCTTTTCGTCGGGCGTGCCCAGCGACTCGCTGGCCCACGTCCGCCACTTGCTGGTCTCGATGCCCGACACGCCCGACCAGATCGGCCTGATCCACGGCCTGTGGACCGACACCGCCCTGGTGGACCAGGCCGCCAACGCCATGCTGGCCAGTTACGAAGCGGGCGACGAAGCCGCCACGCGCAAGAACGCCGAGGCGGTGGTCAACCTGATCGTGGGCAGGCAATCAGAGCAGTACGGTGACCTCGACCAGGATGGCGAAGTAACCGACCCGGGCGATGGCTACGGCCTGCTGCTCAACGGCGAAAGCCCGGGCTACACGGGCGGCGTGTATTCGCACACCGTCTATGCCATGACCACGGGCGACGCGCCCGCTTCGGTGCTGCTGCACGGCGGACACGTGGAGGCCTGCATCGAGAACGTGGAGCACTGGAGCGTGGACCTGCGCGACCTGGCCCTCAGCATCCTGACCAGCCCGTTCGATGCCGACCTGCGCGGCGTCATCGTCCAGGCGGTGGGGCTGGCCGACCAGATCGTCAACGGCGTGGACTTGGACGGGAACGAGCGCGTGGACCCGGTCCCCGGCGAAGGCGGCGCACAGACCGCTTACGAGCATGCGCACTACATGGCCGATATTTTCATCCTGCCCGGCCAGGGACAGGTGATGCCCGCAGGCCCCACACCTTCGGGCCCGACCCCCGCGCCCGAGAATTACAACGACGGATAAAAAGACGCCTCCCGATACAATCGGGAGGCGTCTTTTTATCGAAACTCGGCAGAACGAGTTACGGCACTTGCAGGCTCTGGTTGATGCCGCTGAACACATCGCCGATGATCGGGCCCATCAGCATCAGCGAGCCGATCACCAGGCAGCCGCACACGAACAGGATGGTCAACAGCGGGATGAACAGGGACCCGAGGGCAGCGCCCCAACCGAACTGATTGACGCCCTTGATGGCCATGACCTCGAGCACCAGGCCGTACAGACTGACACCCAGGCTGACAATGCCGAAGCAGAAGCCGACGAATGGGATGGCCGAAAACAGGGTCAGGATACCACCGACCAGCAGGATCGGCGAAAGAATAGCCGACATGGCATAGACCATCTGGTCATTCGTGCCGCGCCCGCCGAACATCTTGGCGATCCACTGCACAATCGCCACCATCAGCGCGAACATCAGGGTCGCCAGGCCAGCCGCAATGGGCGCGCCGCAGATGGCCGCAATCAGATTCGAGAAGAATCCGCCGCCGCTCGAAAACTGGCTGTAGTCCCCGCCAAACTGCTGCATCATCTGCTGCATGGCTGCGTTTTGGATCAGGGAGGCAAAGAAGAACTGCACCAGGGCAGCGATGAAATACCACAAATATCCCGTGGTAGCCTTGGCGCTGGGCGAAGCAGCCAGCTCGGCGAAAGTCTGCTCGTTGGGCCTGGTCAGGGCCTTGATCCAGGTCTTGTAGAACGGTTCGGGCCCGCCCGCCATGACGGGGGCATTGGAAAGATCGGACATGGCATTCTCCTTGAAAAGGTTGATACCAAGATTGTAGCCGCAAAAAGGGCAAAGTCAACAGGAAACATGGGGGACGGGCCGCATCGGGTAAAATACCCTCCTGATGGAAATCTCCGAACACATCCAGGGTATCCTCAAGACCCTGCCCGCCAAACCGGGCTGTTACCTGATGAAGAACGCCGAGGGGACGATCATCTACGTCGGCAAGGCCATCAGCCTGAAGAACCGCGTGCGGTCGTATTTCCACGCGGATTCGAGCCACGACAACAAGACCCGCCGCCTGGTGCGCGAGATCGCTCACATCGAGTGGATCGTCGTCGGCTCGGAACTCGAGGCGCTGATCCTCGAGATGAACCTGATCAAGAAGCATCGCCCGAAGTACAACATCCGCCTCAAGGATGACAAGCGCTACCCGTACATCAAGGTCCACTGGAACGAGCCCTTCCCCAAGGTGACGGTCACACGTCAGATGGACGAAAGCGACGGCTCGCGCTACTTCGGTCCGTACACCTCGGCTTGGGCCGTGTACCAGACCCTGGACGTGCTGCGCAAGGTCTTTCCCTACCTGACCTGTGACCGCGAGATCAACGGCCTGGACAGGCGCGCCTGCCTGTATTTCGACATCAAGTTGTGCAATGCGCCCTGCATCGGCGCGGTGGACCAGTCCCAGTACCGCCAGGTTATCTCGGACCTGATGGATTTCCTGGGCGGGCACAGCGACGAGGTCGTGACACGCCTGCAGACCGACATGGAACAGGCCGCCGAGGAACTGAAATTCGAGCGGGCCGCCGCCCTGCGCGACCAGCTCAAGGCCATTCAGACCATCATCGAACGGCAGAAGATCGTCTTTGCCAGCGACTACAAGGACTCGGACGTGTTGGCCATGG
>CALLJA010000080.1 GCA_938008865.1 uncultured Anaerolineales bacterium | reverse complement strand
TTAGACCTCTCCAGATCTTGCAGCCTAATCCCCCAAATTAATATAGGAATTAGACTGTAAGGGCTGGTAAAATCTACCTACAGCGCCAGTATAGCATCCACCTACCCCCTTGAGAAGGGAATTAAAATGCCAGAACCAGCCCCCTTCTCTAATAAAGACAAAAAACTCCTCGAACAACTCAGCGACGCCATCCGCGCCGTGCAGGTCTATGCCAGTGCCAAAGGTCCAGCGCGTCGGCCTGGTCGTCATTGCGGAGCATCCCGTAGGGAAATCCCGCTTCGCCCAAGGCCTCAGAGCTTGCGCGGGATGAAATTCCTGCCGCTCACCCAGGCGCCGACTGCCGTGCCCAAGATGGACAGGGCAAAGCAGACCAGCACGCCCGTCTCGAAGCGACCCTGGGTCAGCGCGTCCAGCACGGGCGTATGCTGGGTGTTGACCGCCATGCGCCAGGCGTCGGGGACCAACGCCCCCAGGACCGCGCCCAACAGCGCGCCCAGCCCCATGCCCGTATAGGCCCCGATGCTAACCCCGCCCGTCGTCCCCGCCGTTCTGGCGGCGGCCAGGCCCGTCAGCGCGCCCGTCAAAAGGCCGAGCGCCAGCCCCACGCCCGCGCCGATGCCCACGCCGTTCCAGGTGACGGTGATGGCGCCCGCGGCCGCGCCCAGCAGGGCGCCCATCCACGCGCCCAGCCCCGCGCCGAAGGCCGCGCTCGAACGAAATAACTCATTTCTCATGATGTTCTCCTCTTTTGGCAATCGAGCAGGGTCAGACGACGCCGATCCTCGCGGAAACGACCCCAGGCAAACTGCGCTTATCCGTGCCATCCGTCAAACCCGTGTACAAAGAAAGGCCTCTCAGGCCTGTAGAAGTTCGGCCAATTTTACTTGAAGAAGGCCCAGGCTGCAGGAATAACCTGGGCCTTCGTCTGTGACATCCAGCCGCAGGACCTTTTCGGCGGGGACGGCGGCCAGCCACTCCGCCACGAAACACTCCAACGCCTCGGCGTCTTTCTCGGACGCGATGTTGATTCGGTTGCGGGCGGCCAATCGCGTGTGGATGGCTTCGGGCGAGGCGCTCAGGGCCACGACCAGGTCGGGAGGCGGGAGCAGGCTGCGGGCGTAGGCATGGAAGCGGCGGCACAGGTCCAGCTCGGGGTCGCTCAGCCAGCCGTTGGCGTGGAAGAGTCGCGTGAAGCCGTAGAAGTCCATGTCCAGGCCGCCGTCGGTCAGCGCGGGACGCGGGTCGGCGCGCAGGTCGCGCTCCTGTTCGGCGCGATAAAGCAGATAATCGAGCTGGTTGGCCAGGGCGTAGCGCGCGTCTTCCTTGAAGAGCGCCTGAAAGGGACGCTCGGCGTGGCTTTCGAGGCCGACCGCAAAACCGCCCTGGGCGCGGAGCGCGTTCAGCAGCGTGGTCTTGCCCACACCGCTCGGCCCGACGATGGCGATCAACGCGCCCATTACGGGCAGGCCTGCAGGGGCGCGTCGAGGCTGCGGTTCTTGACGATGCCCGTGAAGCCGAGGCTCGTCATCTGGGCGCAATACTGCGTCACGTTGATGCTGTTGTCGGTGTATTCGACCGAGAAGACGGGCTTGCCCGCCGCGATGAAGGGCGCAAGGTCGGCGCACCAGCCCTGGGCGTAGCAATCCTCGATCAGCGCCCAGTCGAAATGGGGCAGCAGCGCGGCGAGCTGCTCCGAGTCGTTCTTCATGCCGATGGACAGGCCGCGCGCGTGGGCCTCGCTTGCCAGCCAGGTGTTGAAGGCGATCTGGTCCTGCGCGCCGAGCGGGAAGCCCGTGTTGTTGGCGAAACCGTTGATGTTATCGGGGTCCACGCCGTCGAAGCCTTTCGAGCGGCACAGGTCGAGCCGCTCGCGCAGGATGGGCGCCAGCGCGTTGATCTGGCGGATATCGAGCCACTTTTCGCCAGGCCAGCCCTCGTAGTCGTTGCCCAGCACGGCGGCGGGATAACTGGCCGCGTCGGGCCGCCAATCTTCCCAGGCGCCCGCGTTGAGGTAACACATCAACTTTTTGCCCTGGCCCTTGAGCGCGGCGATCTGCGCGGGCGTGGCGTCGAACAGGTCGATGTTGTAGATGGCGGCGTCGACACTCGTGTCGAGGTCGCCCGAATATTGGATCTGGATGCCCTGTCCGACGGACGGACGCCAGTAGCCCTGCGGCTGGCGCGCCTGGCCCGAATTGGGGTCGAGCATCAGGCCCGATTCGTCCACGGCCTCGAAGTCCGCGCCCGTCAGCACGTCGAGGGTGTGCAGCATGTCGTTGTCCCAGCGCTCGTCGGGCGCGCCGCTGACGTACCAGTCCGAGCCGTTGTCGGCCAGGATGATGCCGTAGGTCTTCATGGCCTGCAAAATGACCTGCATCTCGGGCGCAAAGCCCGTGATGTTGTAGGAGGCCTTCAAACGGAATCGCGCGCCCATCGGCGGGGTGGAGGTCAACACGCCCGCCGAGCCGCTGGTGAGGTGCCGCGCAGGCCAGATGTAACTGTTGGTGCTGCTGGCTGTGAAGCGGATGGCATGGTTGATGACGCCGTCCACGATCTCGTCGTAGCGCACCAGGCCAGGCAGGATGGGCAGGCCCGCCGCATCGGCGGAGGTCCAGCCGTCGGGGCGCAGGGCGTTCGAGTTCAAGTCCCAGATGGCGCCCGAGCCGCCGTGCCACTGTCCGTCGTAGGAGGCGTCGTAGATCTCGTACAGGTTGCAGTCGTCGGTGTCGAGGACCAGGATGTGATGGTCGGAGCCGTCTTCACGCTGATAGTTGTTGGGGATGGGGTACGGGCCAGGGTCTGATTCATCGGGATAGTAGAAATCCAGGCTGTACTTTGGGGTGACTGCGCCCGAGACCACGTTGTACGGAATGCCGATCTTGCCGCCGTTCCAGGTGCCTGATCCAAAGTCCATGTGGAAGCCCGTGCCCGCGCCGATGGAGTTGACCCACTGCGTCGAGCGGGCATGCACGGGCAGCCCGTCCACAGGCGTGTTCCAGATGTTGTTGAGCGGATAGATCGGGCAGCCGCCGATGCTGGGGCCGAGCAGGTCCACGGCGGGCGGCGTGTAGGTCGGGCCGTGGATGGCGCGCAGCAGGAAGACGGCCATCTGGGCGCGCGTGAGGGACGCGTACGGGCAATATTGGAGCGGGCTGGCGGAGCATCCGCCCGTGTAGCCTTCGGCGTAGAACTGGGCGATCCAGTTCCTGGCCCAGTGGTCGGCGGGCACATCGTTGAAGACGCTGCCCGAGGCGGGCGGGACGTGGTCTTTGCCATGCACGGCGCGCAAGAGGAAGACGGCCATCTGGGCGCGCGTGACGGTGGTCTCGGGGCAGAACAGGAGCGGGTCGGTCGAGCATCCGCCCGTGATGCCGTCGGAATACAGCAGGTTGATCCAGCGGTTGGCCCAGTGGCTGACGGGCACATCTGCGAAGACCAGGGCGGCGTCGGGCGGCGTGTGGCCGCTGCCGTGAATGACGCGCCCGAGGAAGACGGCCATCTGGGCGCGCGTGACGGTGTCTTCGGGGCAGTAGCGCAGCGGGTTGGCGCCGCAGCCGCCCGTCACGGCTTCATTGTAGAGTTGGTTGATCCAGGCCACGGCCCAGTAGCGCTGGGACACGTCGCTGAACAGGTTGGGCGCGGCCTGGGGTCGGGCCGTGGGCTGGGCCTGGGCGGGACTGGAGCACGAAAGAAGCAGCGCGAACGTTACGAG
>CALLJA010000079.1 GCA_938008865.1 uncultured Anaerolineales bacterium | reverse complement strand
CCGAACATGTAATTGAGCGAGACCGTGCCTGGACCCGCGTGCGTGCCGATGACGGGGCTGAGCGGGCAGGTCAACGTCTCGATGGGCGACATCTGCGCTTTGGCGGCGTCCATCAACCAGGCGGCATCGGCCTCGGAATCCGCGTGGGCCACCGCCAGGCGGACGGGGGATTGCGCCCCGACCCGTTCGGCCACCACGTCGACCACGCGCTGCATGGCCTTGCGCTTGGTGCGGACCTTCTCCACGGGTTCGATGCGGCCGTCCTGCATTTGCAGCACGGGCTTGACGTTGAGCAGGTTGCCGAGCAGGGCTTGCGCGCCGCCGATGCGTCCGCCGCGGCGCAGGAATTCGAGCGTCTCGACCACGAACAGCACGCCGCTGTGATCGCGGGCGTTCTCGGCGGCCTTGCGGCAATTGGCCAGGCTTTCACCTGCCTGGGCGGCGCGGGCGGCCGTCAGCACGGGCCAGCCCATCGCCATGGTGGTGGAAAGGGAATCGACCACAGCGATGCGCTCCGCGGCGGGGGCGAGTTCCTCGCGCGCCTGGACGGCGGACTGATACGTGCCCGAGAACTTCGAGGAGATGAAGATGCCCAGCACGTGGAAATCCTGGTCGAGCAGGGATTGGAAGGCCCGCTGCATGACGGCCACGGGGATCTGCGAGGTGGTCGGCATGACCTTGGAGATGGACAGGCGGCGGTAGAAATCCTCGGCTTTGAGGTCCACGCCGTCCTGGTAGGTCTCCTCGCCCCAGATGATGCCGAGGGGAACGACGTGAATCTGATATTGGTCGAGGAGCGTTTGGGGAAGATATGCGGTGCTATCGGTGAGTATGGCGACTTTAGACATGCGCGCGATTTTACTCCCGATGGGGGATGGGTGGGGAGTGAAAAAGTGGAAAGTGGGGAGAGGTTAAAGGCAGAATTGTAAAAAACGCTGGAAGCCTCAAAGACTCCCAGCGCCTGTCATGCCTTGCTTATGGGGCTTGCGCCCATTATGCGGCTTGTGATCTTGTGCGCCGTTTATCGAGCCATTCCAGGAGCAGGGCGGCCAGGAAGAAGAGGATGCCAAGCAGGATGAAGATATCTCCGAACAGGGCGTACCCGACCGCGAACAAGCCGACCACGAGAACGACCGCCGCCGCCTGCCATTTTTGCGGCATGTCCTTTAGAAGCTGTATAAAATCGGACAGGTACTTATAGATTTCCTTCCATGCAAAGATGCAGACGAGCAGCATGGCGATGGGCAGGACCCATTGGAGGACGCCCTTCACGGGCAGGTTGACGAGGATGTGCGGGATGATCGTTATCAACAGGGAGCGCGTGCGGTGGAAGAGGTATCCCCAGGCGAGCGTGCTGAAAAAGATCGCCGCAAGCATGCCCAGGTTGTAGGCGTTCAAGAGGTAGTATTGGCTGTGTGAGAGCGAAAAAAGAACGGCGGTGGCTACAATGGCGGTCGGCGCGCCGAAATCTTCTTCGAGCCTGGTCTGGATGTAGCCCCGATAGAACAACTCTTCCAGCAGGGGGATGAGCCCGAAGCTGCCCACCGCCATCAGCAGCCAGAACTCCAGGCTGTTCCAGTTCAGGCTGTAGAGGGCCTCGCGCCAGGCTGCCTGTTCTCCCAAGGGGTAGATCGATTGAAGCAGGCCCAGGACCTGGGTCGGCAGTTCGGAGAAGGACAGCAGGATGACGCCGCCGACGAGGTAATACTTCAACGGCAGGGAGGACAGGGTCAGGCCGTATCGTTTCAGCGTCCGCCGCCTGTACCACCAGCCCGTCAGAAGGATCGGAATGAACCAGCCCGCGTACTGCACGAAGAGCACGCCCAATAATTTCAAGGTGATCTGCCGAAACTCCAGCGGCGTGGATTGCGCCGTCAGGTCTGTAATGGGGTTGTATAACGGGATGCCCAATAATTTCGCCAGAATAAAAGCGACCAATTGCCCCGCGGCGTAGATGCCGAACACTTCGAGCAGGGCCGCGGCTTTCCTTTGAGTTGCTGCGTTCATTTCTTTCGTCCTTTATCGAGCGTGGAATGGGGCCTGATTGCCACTACTCATACGCGGAGGAACGAAAAGAGTTTCAGGCTGGGCGCTCTCCCCACAGCCAGACCCAAAGGTTATTACCGTATACCAAAACCGAAATTTCCGATGGAATTGCCGAGAGAGGGAGCGCCCAACATTCAAGACATAACTCGTCATTGCGAGCCCGATAGGGCGAAGCAATCTCCCAAACGGCGAACAAGATTGCTTCGTCGGGCTGTCGCCCTCCTCGCAATGACGGAACTTTGATTTCGATATTAGACATTCCCCCAAAAGGGACTTTCTGCTACGGACCGTTGATGACGATGTTTTTGGTGTACTCGGTCCCCGCCGAATACGTATCCATGCCGTCGTTGAGCGAGGCCAGCATGGTGATCTTCGAGGTCAACACCGTCGTATCGGACGTCCACCCGTGCATGACGATGGCGTACCCGAAACAGGACAGCCCGTCGGAACCCTCGTAAAAATAGGGAAACGCCTTATCGAGGGAGACGGGCTGGTCGTTCATGAACATCTCGAAACGGATGTTTTCCAGGTTCTGGGCCAGGATTTGATCGGTGGTCGCACACCAGCCGTTCGACCACCAGATGAGCGGGCCGTTCGAACTGTTCAGTTTGACATCGTATCGATAAATTCCGTTATAGGTATAGGGCGATTTTTCGCCCAAACTGGTGATACCTTTCACCCCATCCCTGATCGCGGCCTCGGTCTCGTTTTGGGTACCAAAGGTGGGACCTCCCGAACTGGGGGCGCCCTGGCTGGCCCCTCCCGAGCGGACGACTCGATAGGTTCGGGTCAGTTCGCCAGCGGGATATTCCTTGAGGCCGTCGCTGATCGGTTCCCGAAGAATGGTTTTGGACGTGAGCGTTGTGACGCCCTCGGGCCAATCGCTGACCAGGACGCGATAGAGGCGGCACAGATTTCCAGCCGTGTGCCAGGAGTGCAGGTTGTCGCTTTTGTAGACCTGTTCGAGGTCCACGGGCTGCCCATCCACCGCCATTTCGAATTGGATCTTTTCCAGGTTCTGCTGGAGCGTTTCCTCCCCCTGCGCACACCAGCCTGTGGTCCAGACCAAGGACTGCTTGCCCGTTGTGAGCTGGACGGTGAACTGACGGGTTTCCCCGAAGTACATGTCCACCTCGCTCTGGTTTTCGGGCAAGAAGCCGTCTGCCAGGTCTTCCAGGTAGGCGATTTGATAGCTGCTCAGGTCACGTTCGGTGTCGACGGCGCTCTTCAAGACCAGGCCGCTGGGCAGGGGCAGGGAATTGGGGGAGAGCGGAACCTGGGTTGGGACGGGGACATCCGCCGTGGGAGCGGCTTCCGTCGGGACTGCGCCAGGGGCGCTGCCCGTGACGGTGGCACAGGCAAACGTGACCAGGGCCAGCATGGAAAAGAGCAAGAGAACCTGCGTGGACTTGCTGCGATGAGCGGACATGGGGACCTCGTTGTTTGGGCGTTCGCGCGATTGTACTCCCGATAAGGGATGGGTGGGG
>CALLJA010000078.1 GCA_938008865.1 uncultured Anaerolineales bacterium | reverse complement strand
GAGTATCCTTGCTCTACCGACCGTTCGGTAGGGAGACCCCATGACCAGAGACGACATTCTCGACGCCGCCGCGCAAGTATTCCGACAAAAGGGCTTCAACGGCGCATCCATGCAAGACATTGCCGAAACCGTCAACCTGCAAAAGGCCAGCCTGTATCATCACGTTTCGTCCAAGCAGGAGATCCTGCTGGCCCTGCTCGACCGCGCCCTGGGGATGTTGACCGAGCACATCGCGGGCATCGCCGCCCAGGACCTGCCCGCCGACCAGAAGCTGCGACAGATGATCCGCGCCTATCTGGCCGCACTCTCCGATAATTCCGACTTGTCTTCGGTGCTGTTGTTCGAGCATCGTTCCCTGGATAAAAAGTCCCATGCCCGCCACGTGCCCCAACGCGATAAATTCGAGGCCCTGTGGCGGGATGCGATTAACGAAGGCGTACGCACCAATGTGTTCGACTGCGCCGACACAGGCGTGGCCGTCCGCGCGCTGATGGGGGTGATGAACTGGACCCTGACCTGGTACCGCCCCGACGGCGGCAAGCCCATCGAGGTCATCGCCGATGAATATGCCGACCTGATGTTCAATGGATTGTTGAAGCAATAAGGTAGTAGCGCCCTTCGACTGCGGCCTTCGCTTTGCTCAGGCCTCTGCTCAGGGCGATCAGTTCACAAAGGAGAAGAGGCATGTATTCGTTCGAACCCAATGAGGAACAACAGATGCTGGTCGATGCGGTGGGGAAATATGCTGCGAACGACTTGCGGCCTGCCGCGCACGAAGCGGAGGAGAGCCGCGAACTGCCGAAGAAGCTCATCAGCAAGGGATGGGAGATCGGCCTGTTGCAGGCGTCCACGCCCGAGGCATACGGCGGATTCGGCGAACGCTCGGCGGTGACGGGGGTGCTGGCCGTCGAGGAAATGGCCTTCGGCGACCTGGCGGGCGCCTATGCGGTGATGACGCCGTCGCTGTTTGCTACGCCGATCCTGCTGGCAGGCTCCGAGGAACAGAAGAAGCAGTATCTGCCCGAGGTGGTCGGCAGCGACTGGCGTCCGTACACGGCGGCGTTGATCGAGTTCGCCTTCGACTTCGACGCCAGTGCCTTGCGCACCAGCGCGACGCTCGAGGGTGGGGAATACGTCCTGAACGGCGAAAAGGCCTACGTCCCGTTTGCGAAGGATGCCGAGGCGATCCTGGTCTACGCCAGCCTGGACGGGCAGACGCAGGGCTTCATCATCCCGAAAGGCGCGGCGGGACTCGCCGTCAGCGAGGAGCGGGAAAAGCTGCTGGGCCTGAACGCGCTCCCGTTATATCGGGTCAAACTGGATGGGGTGCGTGTCCCCGTTTCCAATCGCCTCGGCGGCGAGGCAGGCCACGACTTCGAGCCGATCCTGGCTTCAATGCGCGTGGCCTCGGCTGCGGCGGCGCTGGGCGTGGCCAAAGCTTCGCTTGAATATGCCACCAACTACGCCAAGGAACGTCAGGCCTTCGGTGTGAAGATCGCGCAGAAGCAGGCCATTGCCTTCATGCTGGCCGAGATGGCGACCGAGATCGAGGCCATCCGCCTGTTGACCTGGGAAGCCGCCTGGAAGTTGGACACGGGCAAAGCCGACGCAGCGACGGAGGCGTACCTGGCCGCCACGGGCGCGGCGGACATGGCCATGATGGTCACCGACCGCGGCGTGCAGGTCCTCGGCGGACACGGCTACATCCGCGAACACCCCGTCGAGCTGTTCATGCGCAACGGGCGCGGCTTTGCCATGTTGACTGGATTGGCTATTGTCTAGTATGTCGTTGCGAGCCCGTGCGGAGCACGTGGCGAAGCAACCTCCTGGACTTTTGAAAGAAGGAGATTGCTTCGGGATCTCGGCGCTATCGCGCCTCGACCCTCGCAATGACGTGAAACAGGAGATATACACATGACCATCGAATTCGAAGCCCCCAAACCTGTCGTTCAGATGCAGACCGTGCTACAGACGGTCGCTGAAAACATGATGCGTCCCGCCTCACGCGAGTTCGACGAGAACGAGCACTCCATTCCGTGGAATTACGTCGAGTTCATGCACACTGCCATGAAAAGCATGGGCGGCGGCAACGGCCTGACCCCGCGCGAGGACAAGCCTAGGGAAGGCGCGGAGAAGCGCCCGCCGATCGGGTATCAACTGCTGGCGGCGCAGATCGAAATGCTGGCCTGGGGGGACGTAGGCTTTTACCTGATCACGCCTGGCGGTGGCCTGGGTGGTGCGGCAGTGCAGGCGGCGGGGACGCCCGAGCAGCGCGCC
>CALLJA010000077.1 GCA_938008865.1 uncultured Anaerolineales bacterium | reverse complement strand
CGTCGCGGAAGGCGAAGAGTCCCGCCAGGGCGGCGGAGATAAAGGTCATGATAAGAACGGCCGCGCGGGTGGAGATCAGCCACTTCGAAACCAGGTCCAGGCGGTCCCACTCCTCTTTCGAAACTTCGGGGATGACGTTGAGCGCCTTGCGCCACATGCTGAAATTCATTTCTTGCTCCTTTGGGAAGATTTTGGCAATTATAACAACACCTGTCCGATTTATTCGTCGCCCTGGAAAAGGCAAACCCCGAGGCTAGGCGGCCCCGGGGTTCCCAGCCGAAAACGGCTCTTCGCTCAATTCTCTTCCGCCTTGCCAAAAAGTTTCCGCTCGTCGAACCACGGCTTGAGGATCAGGTACGCGCCGAGGACAATGAGCAGGAGCGCACCGCCGAGGTCGAACTCGAAGATCATTTGGGCGAGTCCGCCAACCAGGGACAGGATGCCGAGGAAGGTGGTAAATCCGCTCATGCGCAGGCCGTTGAAGTAGCGGGCTGCATTCAGGCCAAGCAGGATCAGGCCGACACCGACATCCCAGGTCCCTTTCGGGATGTTCACGTCGCGCAGAAGCCACTGGCCGCCGAGCATGATGAGGAAGAGGCCCCAGAAGGCGGTTTCCAGCCGCTTGTTGAGGACGGCCTTTTCGGTGTCAATGACGGGGGTAGGTTTGGGGGTTTGTTCGGACATGCGAGATTCTCCTTTATTTGAAGTTGCAAGCAAAATAATGCCGATGATGGCAAAAATGACCGATGGCACCCAGGGCATGTTTCCGTAGCCGAGATCGAACAGGATACTTTCGGGTGGCAGGGTCAGGTTGGCATAGACCAGTCCCAGCGCAGCAAACAGGCTGAGGATGCCCAGGAAGAGATTCAACTTTTTCATGTCATTTCTCCTACAGGTTCAAGAAGAGGGTTGCTGGGTGGCAAGCGGTCCGATTTTGGAGTCACGCGCTTCGATCCAGAAGAAGCGCATCAAAACAATAGCGACAATCCATGACATGACCGTGCCTATCGTCGAGATCATCGGACCAGCGTTCGGGAAGAGCATCAGCGAATAGGTGGCTGCATTGTTATGCAATACGTGATACAGGATGCACAAGAAGGCACTGCCGGTACGGTTGTACAACCAGGTATAGATCAACGATTCGCTCATCATGGACCCAACGGTATAGAGGGACAACTGAATGATCAGGGTGATGATGGCCTGCGAAACGCCACCCGTAGAACTCAGGGCATTCATATAGATGGGAATAAAGACCGGCCAATGCCAGATACCCCAAACCACCGCAACGATGACGCTTGCCTTCTTGGCGCTGAAGCGCGTTTGAAGGCTGGGCAGCAGGTAACCACGCCAGCCTGGTTCTTCCATGCCAGAAGCCAGGAAGGTATAGACGAACATCGGTATCAACCAAATCAAAACAGCCGAGACCTGACCTGCGGTCGGGAGCGGTCCCGCCGCCGCCCCGTAGATGAAGATCGGGAGGAAGATGAAGAAGAGCAATCCCAGCATGACCCCATACCAGCGCCACCCCACCCGCCAGCGCGTCGACCGCTGCCATAGTCCACGCAGGCCGGCTTTCCCCGTTTCATAAGCTTGGGCTACGATGGCCGCGATTACTGTTCCAGGGAGCAAAATGGAGACGATCGTCAGCAAGACGAGGATGAGGTGTGTATTGTCTTGAAAACCATTTGCAATCAGTTGAGGGATGGTCTGTGGATTGGGCATCACATAACCGCGCCTGGCCGCGTATAGTTCAACGGGGATCCACGGCGA
>CALLJA010000076.1 GCA_938008865.1 uncultured Anaerolineales bacterium | reverse complement strand
GCCTTCCTCACCAGCAGTTCGCGCGGCATCGTACCCATCGTAGATCTGGACGGGACGCAGGTCGGCGATGGCAGGGTCGGCGAAGTAACCAGGCGTTTGATGGCCTTGTATGAAGCGGATGTCGAGAAGCGTGTAGAAGCCATTCGCCCATAATAGACCTCTTGCATAAGTGGCAGGTTCGACGCGTAAGAAAACCTTTTGAACCACTGAGACACTGAGACACGGAGAAAATCGATTAAAAACTCAGTGCCTCCGTGTCTCAGTGGTGAGGTTCTGGACTTTTGCAAGAGGTCAAATATTCCGCTGGTTGAGTAGTCGCGCGCTTTTTGTGCGGCGTATCGAAACCAGCAATGTCTGTAAAAACTTTCCTTGGAGAATCTACTGTGAAGAAAACCCTTATCATATTCCTGGTTTTACTCTTCTCCGCTTGCAGTATGCCAACCCCTGCAACACCTACACCCACCAGTCTGTCCTTTGAAGCGCTGTCCACCATTGCTCCGACCATCGCGCCAACAGAAGTACTCGCATCTCCCACAGCCCCCGCATCTACGCCGACGGTAATGCCAAGTGATCTTTTTGCCGCGAACTTCATCAGCCTGCCTGCACCCGTCTGCAATGGCCTGACGCCCGAACAGACCGAGGGTCCGTATTACACGCCCAATACCCCTGAGCGGAACATCCTGTTCGAGCCAGGCATGGCGGGCGAACGGCTGATCGTGGTCGGCTACGTGCTGGACCCGAACTGCCAGCCCATCCCCAACGCCTGGCTGGATTTCTGGCAGGCCGACGCGAACGGCGTATACGACAACACGGGCTACACCCTGCGAGGACATCAATTTGCCGACAGCCAGGGGCGCTACTTCCTCGAAACGGTCATGCCTGGCGAGTATCCTGGCCGCACGGAGCACATCCACGTCAAAGTGCAGGCCCCCAATGGGACGGTCCACACCAGTCAGTTATACTTCCCGAACGCCGCGGGGAACACCTCGGACGGCATCTTCGATCCCGCGTTGATCGTCACCCTGGAGGAGCGTGAAGGTTATTACGTGGCGTATTTCAACTTCGTGATCACGCCCTGATCATCGGAGAATCAAAGACGCCGCTGGTATCAGCGGCGTCTTTGTATTTACGGGATATACACTTCGCAACTGCCTGCGTCCATTGCGCAGCGGGCCACTTCCTCATCCTTCCACAGCACGCGGAACTGGCGGCTGTTCTCCTGGGCTGTCCAGAAGATCTGGCTGTCCGTGGCCTGGCGGAACTGGATGACGTTCAGGTACCCGCGCTTGCATTCGCGCGGGTCGAGGTACGGGACGGTGTTGCCGTAGATCTTGAGCATCACACAGTAGCCGTTGCGAATCTCGTCGAATTGTCCCTGCCAGTTCCAGCCGCCGAAGTAATTCGGCAGCGCCTTCCCGTCGTCATCCAGACGCTCGAATGCGAAGCCCGACATGGTGCGGGGCAAGGTTCCCTGGCTCAGGAGCACAAAGCTGCTTTCATTATAGAACAGGATAAAGCGCTGGCCGTCGGGATACATCACGGTCGCCTGGGGCACGGGCGTCGAACTGGGCAGGAGCATCGGCGTGGCAGTGACAATTGTGGTCGGTGCGAGGGTCGGGGTGGGTGTCTCACTGGGAAGGGGGGTGGGGCTTGCCTCGGCCTGCGTAGGGACAGGCGTGAAGGTCAGCGTAGGGGCGCTGGTCATCGTCGGCGCGGGGGTGGAGGATGGCTCGCTCGTCGGAACCAGGCTGGGGGTCGAGGGCAGGGGAGTGGCCGAAGGGGCTGTCGCCGCCAGGAAAGGCAGCGGCAGGGAGGCAAAGAGGCCAGGGTTTGTGTACCACAATCCGCCTGCGCCCGCCAGCAAGAGGATCAACACCAGCCACCACGGGAAACCGCGGCGCTTCTCCTCCGCAGGCTGGACGGCAGCAGCAGGCTGAGGTAGTTCCGCACGCACGGTGGGAGGCGGAGTTTGGGGGATGACGGCCGCCATGCGGGTGGTGGCAGGCGCGGGACGCCTGGGGATGCCGCGCCGCGTGAGTTCGTCGATGGAGGTTTCACTACGATGGATGGTTGGCACGTTGACGGGCAGGGGCGGCATCGGCAGTTTGGAGGGAATCTTCGTCACTGCCAGCGCCTTCTCGAGCGCATCCATCAGCTTCGCACCCGACTGGAAGCGGTCTTTAGGGTCTTTCTCCAGCGCCTTGAGCAACACGGCCTCGACCTCCATCGGCAGGTCGGGGTTGATGCTGCGCGGGGCGGGCGGCTTGTTGGTGATGTGCTGTAGGGCCACACTGGCAGGCGAGGGGTCGTTGAATGGGACCACGCCCGTCAGGATCTCGTACAAAATCACACCGAAGGAATACAGGTCCGATTGCGGCACGGCGTCGGCGGAGCGGCGGGCCTGCTCGGGCGAGATGTAATGCGGCGTGCCGAAGACGTCGCCCATCGAACCGTCACGGACTTCGAGTGCCATGCCAAAATCCCCAAGGACCACGCGGCCGTCGCGGGCCACCAGCACGTTGGACGGCTTCACGTCGCGGTGGATCACACCCTGGACGTGGGCGTAATCGAGCGCGCCCGCAATGGCGCGGCCGATGCGCAGGATGTCGGCGATGGGCATCAATTCGCCCGCTTCGGCATAATAGGACATGAGCGAGGCCAGGTCCTGGCCGTCGATGTATTCCATGACGTAGTAGTACAGGCCCGCCTGGTCGTCGGCGTAGTAAATCTGCAAGATGTTCTCATGCCGCCATTGGGCCATCACGCGCGCTTCTTTGACGAAGCGTTGGGCATAATCGGGGTCTTTGCGGTAACGGGCATCAATGACCTTGATCGCCACGGGGCGCTGCAGCTTGACGTCCCGTCCGCGATAGACCTGCGCCATGCCGCCGCTGCCGATCAGCGATTCGACGCGGAAGTTGCCGAGCAGTTTTCCAATCAGGGGGTCATTCATGAGCGGTGTCTTTGAGGCGCGGAGTTTTGGCGGTCTGGGTCTCGCGGCTGGCGGTGGTGATGCGGATCAGGTCGTGGATGTAGGCGTTCAGGCCAAGGGCGTACGTATCAAGATAATCCTGCGTGACGAGGCTGGCCAGGTCCTTGCGGCCTGCGGCCAGCAGGGCCGCTACGTGCGGGCGGAAATCGCGCAGGCTGACCTGCATTATACCGTTTGCATCGGTCATTACGCCCCAAACGAGCTGTTTCTTTTCGTTGTCATCCTTGGCGGTGATGAAACGCGTCAGCGAACTGGTCTTGGCTACTGCGCCGATATTCGAGAACACTTCCTGTCCTTTGAGCAGGTTGTTGATCAACTCGAAGCGTTCGGGGACTTTGTCGAGCAGGCGCTGGATGGGGGTGGGCAAGTGCGCCAGCAGTTTGATCGCGCCGACGCTGGCGCTCTGTCCCTGGCCCGCCACTTGCTTGGCGCGGCTCAGGTACAGGCCAAAACCCGCCAGTGAGGCCAGGTACAGGCGCTGGTACTTGTTGAAGTCCTCGTAATTGGCGGTCCGATCTCCGATGGCGGATTCGTAGCGGTCGAGCGCGTGGATCGTATACGCGTGCAGGTTCAGCAGGTCCAGTTCGCCCAGCGGGACTTCGAGGTTGAGCGGATACAGACGCTCGCGCGGGTCGCGCTGGCTGGCGTCGATGGGGATCAGCAAGGATGGGTTGAGACGGTTGGTGTTTTCGAGTCCGCGCAGGACGGCCTGGTAGGTGTCTTCGCGCGCCTCGGCCAGTTTGCCCAATTCGGCCAGCAGGGCGGGGGAGGGCTGGTAGGTGAAGGCGTGCATGGCGCGGTACAGAACCAACAGGTCGTTGATGGTCAATTGCAGCAGGTCGTTGCGCTGTTTGAACAATTTGCGCAAATTCATGCAGGCCTTGACGTTGATGCGCGCATTTTCCGCGCCGACCTCGGCCGAGATATGCGGGGCCTGCTGGATCTCGGCCACGTCGGCCTCGTGGAGTGGCAGGGGCAGGGGCTTATATAACCGCTGCGGGTCTGAGGCGGCGGGACCGAGTAATTTGAGATAACCCGCCCAGGAGAGTGCCTCGTTGGTGATGATCTCGGCCAGGGCTGCGCCCCAGGCGCCGTCGAAGAAGATGTGCGACTGGTCGAAGACGAAGGTTTCTTCGGTGTTAAAGACCGTCAGCGGATGATCGCCAACGCCGCGTTCGGCCTGACGCAGTTCGGAGAGCGGCAGGGCGCGCGTGCGTGCGTCCATGTTGAGCAGGATCGGGGCAAAGCGCAGTTGCTCGATGTCGCCGACCAGGGCGGCGTTCAGCCGATGACGCAGACTCGGCAGGGCCTCGCGTTTGACGCGCGCCAGCGAGATCAGCCGCGCGGGCGACCCCGCCTGTGAGCGCAGCATGGCCGCCACCTGGGCGCGGACACGGTCCACGCCCAGCGGCTTGGAAGTGCCAGGTTCGCAGACAGGCAGCAGGTAGTAGTTGCCGTGCAGGATGATCGCCACATGGGCCTGGCTGAGGTGATACGGAATGCGCGTCTCGCCGTAGGGGCCAGGGTCGAGATAGGCCAGGATGGACATCTGGCGTTGATAGGCGGGCAGGTCGCTTTGGATGGCGGCGTTCAGCTTCGAGGTCCAGGCCGCGTAAACGGCTTTGGGCAGGGACTGGAGGCGGGTCCCGATAAATTGATCGAACTTGAAGCGACGATAGGTGGGATAGTCCATTGCCGCGGCTTCGGCCTCGCGGCGGTAGGGGCGCTGTCCCTCCCATTCGCGGAACAGTCCACGATAACGCGCCGACTGCGCGACCTCCTCGAGCAGCGAGAGCGAGACGCGCTCATACCACTCATTGGCCAGCAGGGCATCGTATTGCTGGATGCAGGTGATGGCCGCCATGGCCCAGGCCGTGACGCGGTCCACATCGCTCAGGCGGATGCGATGCTGACGCAGCATGCTGTCGAAGCCATGCGTCTCGTTGGTGTGGCGGGCCGTATCCTCGCGCAGCGCGTAATCCACGTAGAATTGCCAGGTACCTTCGGGAAAGGAGGACTCGGGGTCCTTGCCCGCCAGCTTGAGCAGGTTCTGATAGCCCCAGATGATGGCGGCAGGCCCCGCGAAAACGGCCCCGAACTGGACCTGGTCGAGGGCACGCCTTACTTCTTGAAAGAGCGTGTTGACGTCCTGATGGACCTTCTGCGGCGGCGGTCGTAGCCCAGGCAGGCGCGCCAGTCCGCTCAGGATCATGCCAGGCACGTTGCCCGCTGGGATGACCTGCGAGACCAGGTCCACCGCCTTGTCCACGTCGGGCAGGGACAGGTGCGAAAGTTTCTCTACCGAGAGCGTGCGAGCCACATCGCGCAGGTTTTTGGCGGTCAGGGTGGAGATACGTTTGAGGTCAGCATTGGAGTCCATTGGGATGATTATAGTGTAAGTCTGCACGAAGGAAGCAGTATGTTTTTCCTATTGCCAAAGAACGCGGGCCGTATCTTTTTGAAGAGAACAACGACTTGTGCTTAAACACCCCGCTCGACCGCCAAAGGAGAACCTCATGACCCACGTAATTACCAGCCTGTGCCTGCGCGACAACG
>CALLJA010000075.1 GCA_938008865.1 uncultured Anaerolineales bacterium | reverse complement strand
CTGGTGCCGAGGATGTCGGAAGGCATCAGGTCGGGCGTGAACTGGATGCGCGTGAACTGGGCCTGCACCATGTGCGAGAGCGTCTTGGCCATCAAGGTCTTGGCCGTGCCAGGCACACCTTCGAGCAGCACGTGTCCGTTGCTGAACAGGGCCACGACCAGCAGCTCAAAGGATTCATCCAGGCCCACGAGCACCTTGCCAGACTCAGCGCGCAGGCGTTCGAACATGGTACGAAGATCGGTGAGATTCATGAAGGCTCCTTTAGCATGATTGCAATGCTCCCGCCAAAGGCGGTGAGCGTGAAAAACTCAATTCTTTGAACCGCGAAGCCCGCTAAGAGCGCAAAGAAAAACCTTTAAAAAGCTTCGCGCTCTTTGTTTCTTCGCGGTGAATCTGAAATGCTTCAGCCGCCGTCCTCGGCGGCGGTCTCAACGCCTAGGACAGCGTTGAGAGCTGGAAGTGATAGAGGTCCTTCGCTTCGCTCAGGACGACACAACAGGCTATCTATCCGTCATCCACTTCGCGGCTTCGTCGGCCAGCTTGACCAACTCGCCGTCGCTGACGTTCTTTTGTGAGAGGCGCGTCAGCAGGTTTAGCAATTCCTGTTGGCCGATGGCGGAGTTGTAGCTGACCAGCACGCGCACGTATTCCGCGTCGGGCAGGGCGGGGTCGAGGCGATAACGCTTGCCGAGATGACGTTTCAACTGCTGGTGATAATGCGTCAGCACCGAAGCGCGATGTCCCGCCTTGCGGTTGAGGTTGGCCACCGCGGTGACATGCTCCAGCGGACCCCGACGCTTGATCTCGTATTGGAGGGGGATCGGCCGCCCGAAACCGCGCCCTTGCAAGACGAGCGCCAGGAAGACCGCGCCCAGGATGAACAGCAGCGCGCGTCCCATGGACGTGCGCCGCAGCCACTGGTCGGGGCCCACAATGGAGTCACGCCGCAGGCCGTGGTGCCACTCGTCAAACCAGACCGTCTCGCGTTCGACCGCCAGACTGACCAGGTTGAGGACCAGTTCGGCGTTGCCCCGCTCTTTGAGGCCGATGTTCGAGAACGGATAGGCCGCCGTGGACAGGATGACGCGTCCGCGGCCCTGCTCGAACGAGACAATGACCGGTTTGCCCTGCGCCGCCATCAACGTGACGAAGTCGCGGCGGCCGCTCTTCAGGGCGAAGGTCGCCTTCAGGGCGGCGGGGTCGGCCTGGGGCGGGGATGACAGCAGGGGTGTGTGGGCCGCCAGCGGCGACGGGGGATCGGCCAGGAGTTCGCGCTTGAAATCGAAATAGGCAAACACATCCATGGCGGCCACGGTGTCGCCTGCCACGATCAGCGTGCCGCCCTGTTCGACCCAGGCAGCCAGCGACTTGAGTTCAGCGCCCGACACGTTCAGGATCGGATAGAGCATCAACAGGATGTCGGCGTCTTCGGGCGGCTCGAAAGCGGATAATTTCTCATCGGTCACGCGGTAGCCGAGTTCACCCAGCCACAGGTTCAGGGCCAGCGTGCCGCTTTGCGCGGCGGACGAACTGAGGTAGGGCACGGTCTCGGCGTTATTGCCTTGCAGACCCGCCGCGACCATCACCACGATCAACAGCGATCCCAGCCCCAAGCCGAGCCAACCGTCGCGGGAGAGCCTCATGCCGACCTCTTGTCTTTGAGTTCTTCCACGCGCTCGCTGTAATGTCGGAAGGCTTCTTCGTCCACGTTGTGATAACCGTACCAGACGTTGTCGAACACGTCGATGACCTCGCGCAGCGGCGCGGCCAGTTCGGGCTGGTCGGCCACGCTGCGCAAGTACTCGTGGTTGGTGCGCGAACGGTCGTAGCGCAGTAACCCGCGCTCGTCGAGCAGCAGCAGCGAAGACAGGTACAGGTAACGGACCGCCGCACGATAGTCGCCGCCGCGCGAGAGGTTTTGGGCGCGCGCGAAGGCCTGGTCGGCAGTGACGGGTTCGCCATCCGCGCCGGATTCATCCGCCAGACGGGCTTCGTCCGCCAGGTCGGAGAAGAAACTGCGGAAGATGTAGGCCAACACGATCACGAGCAGCAAGGCGGCCAGGTACGGGATGGGGTTGAAGGTCACCTCCACCACTTCGCCGGGCGCGCCTTCGGGCGAACCGAAGAGTCCCGCCAGCCAGCGCAGGAAACGCTGCCATTGTTCATCCAGCCACTTGCGGATGGGGTCCTGCTGCGCCTCCTGCCACTGGAAGCGCGGCTGCGCCAGGATGCCGCGCAGCGAGCCCAGGTCCGATGCGGTGAACAACGCGGATGGGTAACGGCGGTGCGCCTCCAACAGGGTCTCGACCTGGGTCTTGACCCCGTCCAGCGAGGTTTGGTCCGCGCTTTGCAGGGCCGCGATCCACTGACTGTTGTCCACCGGCACGAGCGAACCGTCGGCCAAACGCACCTGGCTCACGGCCTGCCACTGTGTGACGAGTTCATCCAGCGCGGGGCGGATGGAACTCTGCGGCATACCCGCCAGCCCGGCCACGATCTGGCGGGTGTGTTCCACCAGGCCCCAATACTCGTCCAGCGAAATGGGCGCGGGGTCGGCCCGCCCGGGCGCGGCCAGGGTCCGCCCGCCCGGCAGGAGCAGGCAAACCAGCAGCAACGCAAGTACGGACCAACGGCGCAGACTGGGCATGAAGGCTAGAGTCCCATCGTTGCGCCCATGCCGAACAGGAAGAGAAACACCGCGCCGAACAACAGCGCATACAACAGGCCGAAGATCAGGGAGAGCAGGAAGAAGTTGAGCACGTCGGTGCCGGTCGCAAAACTGCCCTGCGGGGCGCTGGGGGTGGTCTCAGCCAGCGTCGCGATATTGGCCTCGGGATCGGTCTGGCTGGCGGCTTGCAGGGCCAGGTCGAGTCCTTCAGAGCGCACGCGCAGGTCGAAGTAGGCCACGACCATGGCCGTCAGGCTGAGTGGGACGTACAGCAGGCCGCTGGCGGCCCCGGTCAACGAACTCAGCAGACTGCTCAGGATCGCCGTCTGCTCAAAGTCGAACTGACCCGCAAACAGGAGGCCCAGGCCGTAATTGATCAACATGACCGGTATCGTCACCAGCAATTGCCCGAGCAGAGAAAGCACAAAGGCAAAGCCCAGCATCCACCAGAAGCGGCTGCGGCCCAGGTCCCAGGCGCGGCGGATCGCGCCGAATCCGCCCTGGCGCTCCAGCATCACCACGGGAATGGTCAGCGGGACGACGATGATGCTTACAAAGAAGATCACCCCGACCCCAGTGACCCAGCCGACACAGGGGACCATCACCCAGATAAATACAGCCAGGAAGGCTGCCGCCAGGGCGAACATCGCCCCGACCACCCTCCCAAAATTGGCGCCCACGCTGCGATAGGCTTCCACGATGCCGGTCGGGCGCTGGGTGTAGGCGTCGGCCGCCACACGCGTCAGGGCGGCCGCGCCGATGCCGTTCACCAGGAAGAATTGCAGGAACAGGGTCAGGTAGGTACCGGCCAGCCCGCCCCAGTAACCGTAACTCTCGAACGGATTGGCGCTCGAAGCAAAGTCGGAAACGGACGACAACATCAGGTACGACGACAGGCCCTGCAACAACACCAGCGGCAGGTACGGGATGGCGATCACGCCGACCAGGGTCAGGAACTTGCTGCGATAGAGACGAATGGCCTGGTCGAGCAATTCCCCCAGGCTGAGCGGACGAACGAACGGGGCACTGTTTGTGGTCATGTGGCCCTCCTTGGTTGGTTTGGAATCTGAATGTGCATGGCGGCTCCAGACGTTCCGCCCATTATACTCATTTATTCGTACAGCCTGATCCCGCTTTGATCCTGCCCATTCAGCAGGTCGGCCAGGCTGCGCTTCAGCACGGGATGTTGCAGGCCAGGGGCCAGGTCCATCAGCGGCACCAGCACGAACGCGCGCTCATGCAGACGCGGATGTGGGATGGTCAGCGCATCGCTTTCCAGCACCAGGCCGCCATAGAACAGGATGTCGAGATCGATCAGGCGCGGGCCGTAGCGGAAACTCGGCTCGCGCCCAACCTCCGCCTCGATGCGCTTCAGGTGTTTCAACAACGCCTCGGGGCTGAGGCCGGTCTCTGCCTCGACGGCCATGTTCAGGAAGGCGGGCTGGTCGGCATAACCCCAGGGCGGCGTTTCGTAGATGTGCGACTCAGCCAACACACGCACCTCGGGCGGGAGCAAGGCCAGCGCCGCGCGCAGGTTGGCGGCGCGCTCGCCCAGGTTTGTGCCCAGCGCCAGATAGACCACGATGGGCAAACGATGTTCCTCGTAATGCTCGACAATGTCGGCGATCAGCCATTCCTGCACAAGCGGATGGGTCAACACTTCGGCGGGACTCTGCTCGATACGTTGGACCATCCGCTGGCGGGTTTCCTCGAACTGTTGGATGAGTTCCGCTTCACTCTGCCCCCTGGCCCGATCCACCACCCGCGCATTGAACTCGTCTGTGTCAGGCTCCGCGTAGACGAAACCTTCATCCGCGCGGACACCTTCCACGACGCGGATGCCTTCCTGCCACCAGCCCGCCACGTGCGCAAGCAGGTCGCCAAAGAGTGGGTAGCCTTGTCGAAGCAGGAACGCCGCCTGGCGGTCCGTGGGCAGGCGGTAAAACTCGTCCACATAATGGCCCCAGGCGGCCAGACAATCCAGCAGGGAGGCGCGGTCAATGGTCATGTGAGGTGAGATACTCCCGCATTACGGGCGGGCGATATTCACAAAATCGGCAAACAGGCCGTAGGCGGTCTCTTCGGGTCCGCCGCGCATATCGGGACTCTCCGAGACGGTGATCGAGTAGAACGGCAGCACGTCGGTTTCGAAGCTCAGGCCTGTGGACGAGTCCATCATGCCGTACAGCGGCGAGGACGGCGAGACCAGTTCGGGCGCGACGCTGGCCACGATCTGGCCGCCGTCGCGTTTGGCCGAAGCGACCAGCTTCCAGCGTTTGCCTTCGGCTTTGGCCTGCTCGATCATCTCGGCGGTGATGCCGCGGATGCCCGTGGGGTGGACCATCTGCGGGGTGAAGGGCGTGTCCATCAGTACCGTGACCAGCGCAGCCACCTTGATGGCGGCGTCCCAACCGTCCACGTCGTTGGTGGGGTCGGTCTCAGCCAGGCCGATGGACTGGCAGAATTTGACGGCGTCGTCGAAGCTCTCGCCTTTTTCCATGCGTGAGAGGATGACGTTGGTGGTGCCGTTGATGATGCCCTTGAAGCCGCGCAACTCGGCGGCGGGGAAAGCCTCGCGGAAAACCGAGAAGACGGGCGAGCCGCCCAGCACGGTCGACTCGAAGCGGAAGGTTTTGCCCTTCACGGCGGCCAGGTCGGTCAACTCGCGGTAGCCGTGGACAACGGGTCCCTTGTTGGCGGTGATGGCGTGCATGCCGAGATGCAGCGCCGTGCGGATGTGGTCGAGCGCGGGCTGGCCCGTTTCCACGTTGACGGGCGAGTTCTCGAAGAGCACATCGGCCTGGGAGTTTTGAATCACGGAAAGGGAATCGGAAATCGGGATTCGGGATTCGGTGAAGATCGAATCGCCCGCTTCCACAAGCGCAAGGCACCTGGGCAGGTCGAGGCCGTTGGGGTCGACGGCAAAGCCGTGACGGCCCGTGGCGATGCCCGTCACCGAAAAGGTGATGCCGTAGTCTTTTTCGAGGCGGACGCGTTTGCGTTCGAGCAGGCGCGCCAGGTTGCGAGCCACGTTGCCGAAACCGATGAATGCAAGTTTGTAGTGCATGAGGCCTCCATAGTGTATGTCATGCTGTAATGTCATTGCGAGGGCCGCGTTCTTCCGCCCGAAGCAATCCCATCATAATCAGAAGGTTGCTTCGTCGGATTTTCGACGCTTCGCGTCTCAACCTTCCTCGCAACGGCATCCATTAAACAGGCGGATAGGGAAACGCGCGTCGGTCTGCAGGGGGGCGCGGGAACAGGCGCGAGTTCAGCAGACGCTCTCCACGGCGGCGCAGGGCGGCGATCTCCTCGGGGCTGAGGTAGGGGTCGAGGAGTGAAGAGTCGGAGGAAAGAAGAAAGAGGAAAGACTCCAGGGACGCGAGCAAATCCTCGGGGATGGCGTGTCCCGCAAAGTCCCAGATCACGGTGCGCAGTTTGTCCTCTTCGTGGAAGCAGATGCCATGGTCGATGGCCCACAATTTGCGCGCGCCTTCCTCGAAGAAAACATGGCTGCCCTTGCGGTCGGCGTTGTTGATCAGCAGGTCGAAGAAGGCCACCGGGCACAGCAGATTTTTGTCCTCGGAGGTGAAATTGAAATAATGATACTCGGGGTCGTACTCGATGTACTGTTGCAGTGACCCCGCGCCGAAGGGGCCATCCGCGCGCAGGACGGTGAATGGGACAAAGCACAGCCCGAGCGCCTCGCTGACCTGATAGGCCGCCACTTCGCGCAGGGCCAGCGTGTTCTCGGGGAAGTCCCAGAGCGGCTGCTCTCCGCGCGATGGCTTGTACACGGCGGGAAAAACCCGTCCTTCGTGAGTCACATCCACAAGGAAGGTATAGTTCGAGCCGAGCATGAACTGGCCCTTGAGTTCGAAGTTGCCCAGTTGCAGGGCTTCGCTGACGAGCGGGTCGGCGGACATGCCCATATTGTAAACTGTTCCATGCCGATTCTGGTACAGCACCAGCGCGGGCGGGTTAAAGCAACAGACTCACCCGCGGGGGATGAGTCTGTAAATGTGGCGGGCCAGCACACTACCAGGCGTAGGCTTCGGGCGCTTCGCCGCCGGGCCCAGGCCAGGTCTCGTCGATCTTCTTCAGGGCGTCCTTGTTGAGCTTGATCTTGAACGCCCGCAGGGACCCAGTCAATTGCTCCATCGTGCGTGGACCAATGATGGGCGCCGTCACAACGGGGTTCGCCAGCAGCCAGGCCAGGGCCACATCGGCGGGCTGCTCGCCCAGATCGCGGCAGAACTGTTCCCAGGCCTTCAGGTTCGAGCGCTTCTTTTCGATGGTCTTTTTCATGTCCTCGGACGCGCGGCGGCCTTCCTTGATCTTTTGCAGCACCCCGCCCAGAAGCCCGCCCGAAAGCGGACTCCACGGGATCAGCCCCAGGCCGTAATCCTTGCAGGCCGGGATGACCTCCAGCTCGATCATGCGGTCGTTCAGGCTGTACAGGCTCTGTTCACAGACCAGCCCCATGAAGTGGCGGGCCTTCGCGGCTTCCTGTGCCTTGGCGATGTGCCAGCCCGCAAAGTTCGACGAGCCGACGTACAACACCTTGCCCTGTTGAACCAGCACTTCCATCGCCTGCCAGATCTCCTCCCACGGGGTCAGACGGTCCACGTGGTGCATCTGGTACAGGTCGATGTGGTCGGTCTGCATGCGCCGCAGCGACGCCTCGCACGCCTCGCGGATGTGCAGCGCCGACAGGCGCGACTGATTGGGCCAGGCGCCCATGCGGCCAAAAACCTTGGTGGCGATGACCGTCTTCTCGCGCCGTCCGCCGCCCTGGGCGAACCAGCGTCCGACGATGTTCTCCGTCACACCCTCGCCGAGCTTCCAGCCGTAGACGTTGGCCGTGTCGAAGAAATTGAACCCCAGTTCGAGGGCCTTGTCCATGATGGCGAAGGAATCTTCTTCGCTGGTGTGCGGACCGAAGTTCATGGTCCCCAGGCAAAGACGCGATACTTTGAGGCCAGTGCGGCCAAGCTGTGTGAATTCCATCGAAATCTCCTTATGAGAAACAAGGAAGTGAATTTACTCACAAATATTATACCCTGTTGGATTTTTCAAAAAATCCCGTACAATAAATACCAGTAACATCCGCATAAGACCAAGGAGACGAGCATGGCCGGCAACCTGTATTTTCAATGGCAGAACGACGCGCTGCGCAAGACCATTTACCCGATGCGCGAGACCAAGCTGCGCGACTTCCTGGTCTTCTACAACGAGATC
The DNA here is from genome assembly GCA_938008865.1 of uncultured Anaerolineales bacterium. GTDB lineage: Bacteria > Chloroflexota > Anaerolineae > Anaerolineales > Villigracilaceae > JACPVF01. Next base: position 2,630 of record CALLJA010000075.1, on the reverse strand, counting down.
GACCTGTGGAAGCAATACAAAGGTAAGGATGCCGCCGCTCTGCAAGCCGAGGTCAAGGTTTATAACGATGCGCAGGCCGCGTTGCTGGTCAGCGCCTACAAGACCTACACCGACCTGCGCGCTCATTTCATGAAAGCCGACGTGCGCGCCGATTATGCCAAGTTCTCGCCCATCGACGAGAACGAACTGGCGCGCATCAACGAGTTCCACGGCGGCTTCGTTACCTACCTGCCCAAATACACCGACGTGCGCAGCGAGGAAAACTTCGTCCTCAACCAGCTCCCCGCCTGGAAGGAACATTGCCGCATCACGCGCCTGCAATTCGGGCAGAAGACCCGCCGCCTCGAAAACATGGACCCCGCCCATCCCAAATATCCCATCGAGACGAAGGAACTGGAACGGCTCAAGAACGTCACCGTGCCGATGGCCGAGGCCGAACTGGACCGCCTGGAGGATTTCGCCGATGCCATCGCGCGCATCAAACCCCGCAGGCTGGAATTCGACAAAACGCAGAAGGCCTCGCAGACCCGCAAAGCGGAAATCGAGCGCCGACTGCCCGAATTGGACACGCAGATTAAGCCGCTGGAGACGAAACAGGCCGACCTCACCGCCGCCCTGACGCGGCTCAAGAACCCGCCCGCGCTGGATCCCGTCAAAGCATATTTTTCCAGCCCAGACGCCTCATCCCAACTGCGCGCCCGCGCCCCCAAAGTGGACCAGGCCCGCATCACCAAGGTCAACGCCCTGCACAAAGCCCTGATGGACGAGTTCAACTACGTCGCCGATCCCAACGTCAAACTGTCCACCATCAAGAACCACAGTTACAACTGGTCGCAAGAGGTCAAGGCGCTCGAAAAGGAAGCCGCCACCCTCGAAACCAACCTCAAGAACATGCCCGCCGACTGGAAGGACCGCCCCGCCCGTCAGGCGCGGCTGGACCAGATCCGCGGCACCGAACTCAAGGTCATGGCAGACGAGGTGAACAAGATCAACGACTTCTATGCCGCCTTCGAGTCCACGCTCAAACCGCAGGCCGACCGTGAGCGCGAGATCCAGGCGAAACAGACCGAACTGACAAAAATCCAGCAGACACTGACGGGCTATAAAAAAGAACAGGCCGAACTGCAAGCGGAACTCGGGTCCGCTCAAGCGGCGGGCGGATCACAGGAAAAATTCATGACCACCTACGTGCCTGCGGCCCAGGTCACCGCGCGCGACATCGCCTTGTGGAAGGGCGAAGCCTACAAAGCCTCGCTGGCGGGCAAGGACCAGGCCGCCCTGCTGGAAGAGATCGCCAAACGCTTCTGGAAGGAACCCGAGCGCTATCCGCTCTGGCTGCAATACATGGTGGTGCATTTCTCGGGCATGCGCTACGCCAGCGCCCACGGCTCGTGGGCTGACCCGAAGGACCTGCTCATCCGTCTCGGCGCGCCGAAGGTCGAGGCCGCGATTAAGGCATTGGACGATGCTGCCGTCGAGCAGCGCTGCAAGGAGAAGATCGCGCAATATGAAGGGACAGCCACGCCCAAGCCCAAACTTGCCACCACCACCGATCCCGAGTGGAAGCAACGCATCGGCTGGAACCTGCCCAACGTCAAGGCGCCTGGGCCCAAGACCCGCCGCATCGGCCTGACCGAGCTATCGAAAGACGAAGCCGCTTACGAGATCCGCAGCAAGCCCACGCAGGAAGTACTCGAAACGTTACTCTCGATGAAGAACCAGTTCCCCGCCTGGGCCTGGAAGGAGATCGTCAAGTTCACCCCGCTGCGTGTCACCGAAGTGACCGACGTCGGCTGGGAAAAACTCACCGCGCAGGAAGAGACCGAGCGCTACCTGCCGCAGCATAACGACATCCGCGCCATCCTGGATGCCTGGGAGAATGCCGACGCTACGGCCTGGCGCGAGGAGCATGGCCGCACGCACGAGCTGATCGTCTCACGCGCCGTCTGCAATGAGACCGCCGAACACTGTCAGCACATGCGCGGGCACCTCCCGCCTGGCGGCCTGACCCCCAAGCCAGCCTGGTATCGCAAGAACGAAGACGAGAACAAACTGCCTGGCACGCCGCGCCCGTATTACACCTACGCTACTTCGGAGAAGGATTACACCGTGGGCGCCAGCATCCTGTGGCTGCGCTTCGTCAACACCGAGCCGAATCCGTGGCAGATCGCCAAAGCCGTCAGCACCAAAAACGGCGTGGGACTCATGCCAAACACGGGCGCGGCCAAACCTGCCGCAAAGGGCGGCGGCACAGGCTGGACCTATCACGGCGGCGACACGGTCACGCGCAGCCGCACCACGATCGGCGCCGACAAGCAGCGTGTCAACGAACAGCAATGGCTGCGCTGGATTCACGAGGCCACGGTGGCCGAGGTAGGCGAGACGGCGGACGGCAAGGTCATCCTCACCTACGAGACCGCCCTGCCCGACGACGACCGCGGCACCTCGTCCATTGGCATCTTCAAGAAACCGCTCGAATGGTTCCTGACCGATGGGGACGAAGACAACTACAACCGCTCCTTCGTGGGCTACGTGCCCGAAGGCCAAGCGCCCATGCAAGACCTGGCGCGCATGCTCGACTGGGGCAAGATCCTGCGCCGACCGATCCAGCCTGCCGAGGTGGCGGCGTA
>CALLJA010000074.1 GCA_938008865.1 uncultured Anaerolineales bacterium | reverse complement strand
GCGGGCTTTTCATCACATGTGTTTCAGTCCAATCATAATCTGCAAGCCGCCTTCGGGCAGGTTGCGGGCGGAGATGTGTCCGCCCTGCGCCTCGACAAGTTGCCTGGCGATGGCCAACCCCAGTCCCGTGCCGCCCGAAACGCGCGCGCGGGATTTGTCTTTGCGCCAGAAACGGTCGAAGATGAAAGGCAAATCTTCAGGAGGCAGGCCAGGGCCGTTGTCGTTGACCGTCAGCGACAGGCCGTCTGCAACGCCGTGGGCAGTAACCCACACCCGTCCACCCTCGGGCACGTAGCGGATGGCGTTGCCGACCAGGTTGCCAAGCACCTGCTCGAAGCGCTGCGGGTCCACGTTGGCCGTCAGGTCGCCGCTGCGCTCAGTGAAGGCCAGCGAGATATTCTTCTCCCGCGCTTCTGCCGAGAAGACATCCAGCGTACGATCGACCAATTGACCGAGGTCCACGGGATGCCTGTCGAAGGGCAACTGGCGCGACTCGGCCAGGGTCAGGAGGCGCAAGTCCTCGACCAGGCGTTCGAGCACGTAGGTCTGGTCGAGCGCCATCGAGACCTGCGGCCCGTTTTCAGAGTAGATACCATCTATGATGCCTTCGAGCCGCCCACGAATGACGGAAAGCGGCGTGCGCAGTTCGTGCGCCACGTCGGCCAGCATGTCGCGGCGTTCTCGGTCATTGCGTTCCAGCGAGGAGGCCATCGCGTTGAAGCTCTCGGAGAGACTGCGCAGGTCCTGCGGACCCTGGGTGGGAATACGCGTGTCCAGTTTGCCATCGGCCACAGCGCGCGCCGCGTAGATCACATCGGCCAATGGGTTGACAAAGCGCCGCATCAGCAACGTGGCTACGATTCCCATGAACAGGATCAGGATCAAAGAAATCATGCCCACAGGCAGCAGAATGGCGCGCGCCAGCCCAAAACGTTCGGCCAGCGTGAACGAAGTGATAACCAGGTACCCAACCAATTCGTCATTCACCGTTAGCTTGAGAACAATGTCATCGTGCTGGGGCTCATAGCGGGAACCCACCGTCGAAACGGAATCAGGTCGACGGTCGAGGACGATGCGCTGGTCGGCGTCCAACAAAATGGGCTGGAGCGCCTCCTGCCTGTTCTGATTGAAGATCGTTTCGACACCGTTCCAACCGCCGTGGCCCGCATAATATCCCTCAAGCAGACTGGCAAACGGCAGGGGGATGGGGGTCGAGGAGGAATAGGCCAGGAAGTATCCCGTGATGCTGAGGAAGAGCAAAAAGGACAGGCTCAGCACGATGACAAAGGCTCGAATCAAGAGCATCAAAAGGCGGGCGCGAAT
>CALLJA010000073.1 GCA_938008865.1 uncultured Anaerolineales bacterium | reverse complement strand
CGGCAGTAGGGGCACTGGAAATCGCTAAACTCGACGATGGTGATGGGCGCATCGGACGGGCCGAAGCTGGGGTAGCCCTCAGTGGACACATCCACGCGCTGGGCGGGCTGGACGGCGGCCTGCTGCACGTTCTGCGGGGCGGCAGCGACGGTGGGCCCGTTGCTGCCCCACAGATACCCGACCAGCACGCCGACCCCGAACGCCAGTACGATCAGGATCATGTAAAACTGGCTGCGTTTGATGGTGATGTTTTCTTTTGAAGTGGGGGGAATTTTTTCGTTCATAGGCGGGGATTATACTGCCTCTTGGCTATTCGCGAGGGCCGCGCGGTCCTGCACCCTGCGGGGGCAGCGTGCGTATACCCATGATGGAGGTACCTATGACGACAAACATAAAACATAATTCGGTTCCGTGGTTTCTGTGGCCGTTCGCGGCGCTCTGGCGTTTCCTGGCCGTGATCGTGGAGTTGACCGGGCGCTTCGTGGCGATGGTGCTGGGCATCGTCTTCATTGTGGTCGGCGTGATCGTCAGCCTGACGGTGATCGGCGCGATTGTGGGCCTGCCCCTGGCGCTGGTCGGGTTGCTGCTGTTCTTGAGAGGCTTGTTCTAAACGATGTGGAGCGGAATGTCATTCCGCTCCACGGTTTAATCCAGGGTGTCTTTGGGGCTGGACCCCGGCCTGGTCAGCGGGATCAGGATGCGGGTCCAGAGCGAGGCTAGGGGGCGTTTGACCGCGGGCAGGCGCAGCAGCATCAGCAGGAGCAGCACAAGCGCGTAGACCAGCGGGCGCAGGATGTCGCCTTGCAGGCTGAAGAGGTCGCCCTTCTTGCTCCAGGCGTAGTGCAGCACTGCCAGCGGGGCCGTGAAGTACACAACCTGGTGCAGGCGCTTCCAGTTCTTCTTGAGACGCATCTTCCACACGTCGAAGGAGGTGGCGGCCAGCGGGATGAGCAGCAGGAAGGCCGCTGCGCCGACCAGGATGTAGGGCTTTTGGAAGATGGTCTGTCCGATGAGGCTCCAGGCCAGGCCGTAGTCCAGGTCCATGAAGATGAGAACGTGGATCGCGGCATACAGGAAGGCGTACAGGCCCAGGGCGCGGCGGTGTCGGATGGGTTCCCGCCAGCCGAAAACGCTGCTGAGCGGTGTGCAGGCCAGCGAGAGCAGCAGGAGTGTGACGGCGGCCCGTCCTGTGCGCTGTTCCATGGCCTGGATGGGGTTGGCGCTCAGGTTGTCGGTGAGGAAATCGACGGTGAGGCGCGCGAAAGGGAACCATGCGCCGAGATGCACGATGACTTGGAGCGGGGTGTAGCGTTGGAGGAAATTTCTCATGTGGGCACGCAGGGGCGACAGGGCGCGTGATCCGTCTGCCGCGCAGACGATCAGTAATTTTGCATCAGGTCCATGCCGTCGTACAGGTGTGCGACCTGTTCGCCGTAGCCGTTGAAGGGCAGGGTCTCGCGGCGGGTGAGTTCTCCGATGCGGCGTTCGCTGACCTGCGACCAGCGCGGGTGCGAGCGCTCGGGGTTGACGTTGGAGTAAAAACCGTATTCGCGCGGGTTGGCGTTGTTCCACAGGGTGGCGGGCTGCTCTGCGACCAGTTCGATCTTGACGATGGATTTGATGGATTTGAAGCCGTATTTCCACGGCACCACCAGGCGGATGGGCGCGCCGTTCTGGTTAGGCATGGGCTCGCCGTACAGGCCCGTGGCCAGGATCGTCAGGTCGTTCATGGCCTCGTCCAGGCGCAGGCCTTCCTGGTAGGGCCAGGTGTAGAAGCCCGAGTTCTGCCCGGGCATTTCCTCTGGGCGATGGACCGTTTCGAAACGGACGTACTTCGCGTCGGAGGTTGGCTCGACCTCTTTGAGCAGGCTGGCCAGGCTGAAGCCCGTCCACGGGATGACCATGCTCCAGGCCTCCACACAGCGCAGGCGGTAGATGCGCTCCTCCTGGGTGAAATTCTTGAGCAGGTCCTCAATGCCGAAAGTGCGCGGGGTGTTGACCAGCCCGTACACTTCCACCGTCCAGGGGGAGGTGGTCAGGCTTTGCGACATGGAGGCCACACCCTGCTTGTCGGTGGTGAACTCGTAGTAGTTGTTATAGTTGGTGATGTCTTCGTAGGTGTTGACGGGCGCGCCCAGTTCGTCGGTCTGGCCGTCTGCCTGGGGTGCGGGCGACGTTGGGCTGGCGGCGATCTGTGGGGCGCAAGCCGCCAGCAGGGCCGAGCCGGCCGCCAGTCCCGCCGCCTTGATGAAGTCACGGCGCGAGAGATACAGCGATTTGGGGGTGATCTCCGAGGGGAGCACGGGAACGGATTTGTATTTTGTATCCATTTTTCCTCTTTCAGTTTTCTGCCAGCAGAGATTGAATGGCGGCTTCGGTTTCGGAATAAGCGCCTTCCCCAATGTGGACGTAGCGCAAGCGCCCGTGTTTGTCGATCAGGTAGAGGGTGGGCCAGTAGCGGTTGTGATAAGCCCGCCAAGTGGCGCCATCATTATCCTGGGCCACGGCGTATTCGATCTGGTTTCGCGCCACGGCTTCCTTCAGGTTGTCGAGGTCAGACTCATAGTCGAACTCGGGGTAGTGGTTGCCGATCACGACCAGGCCCTGGTCTTTATATTTACTGTGCCATTCCCTCAACGAGGGAATCACGTGTTGGCAATTAATTCAGCCAAACGTCCACATATCGATCAGCACTACCTGTCCGCGCAAGTCAGCCAGGCGCAAGGGGGCCTCCACGTTCAGCCAGGTGTCGTTGGCCAACTCGGGGGCCAGCCCGAGGTCGGGCAGGAGTTGGGTGCTGCCGACGGCGGGCTGCGGCGCGTCTTCGACGGGGGCTGCGCAGGCCGCCAGGACGAGTAGAAAAAATCCGCACAGCAATCGTTTCATGGCGTGTTCTCCTTGATGGAACGATTGTAGAAAATCTTTCTTACGAAAGAATTACGAAAGGCTGAGCAGT
>CALLJA010000072.1 GCA_938008865.1 uncultured Anaerolineales bacterium | reverse complement strand
GCGCACATGCTCCTCGGCGGTGATGTCCGACGAGACCACGAAGGTATCGCGCACGTTCTGCGGGATATCGCTCAGGTGCTGGCAGGTGCCTTCGCGCATCACCTGCTCCACCAGTTCCTGGCGTTTCTCCTCGCCCAGGCCCAGCTTCTTGAGCGACTCGTCGAAGCGCGGGCTGGCGTAGGTCAGCTTGAGGTCCTTACCGTTGTCGTTGACGTGGCGGATGTAGGCCAGCGCGAAGACGGGTTCGCAGCCGTAGCCCTCACAGCCCGCGACGGTGGCGATGGTGCCCGTGGGCGCGACGGTGGTCTGCGCCGCGTTGCGGATGCCGTGCTTCTGGATGCCGTCCACGATCCCATCCCACTGGACCTCAGGCCTGCCCCAGTCATGCGAATAGGCCACCAGCGATTTGGGCGGGGTCCAAGTCATATTGTCCATGTCGTAGATGCTGTTCGAGATCGATGGGAAGGGTCCGCGCGCCTCGGCCAGTTCGACGCTGGTCTTCATGGTGTGATAGCGCACGAACTCCATCACCTGCGCGCCGAACTCCTGACCTTCCTCGGAGCCGTAGCGCACGCCCACATGGTACATCAGGTCCGCGAGGCCCATGATGCCCATGCCGATGCGGCGGGCGCGGTGCGCGGCCTCTCTCAACTGTGGGACGGCGGGCACATAGGCATTAGCCTCCACCACGTCATCCAGGAAGCGCGTGGCGGTCACCACGCTCTGGCGCAGCAGTTCCCAATCGACCGTGCCGTTGGGTCCGCAATGCTCGTTGAGGTTGACCGAGCCGAGACAGCAGTTTTCGTAAGGCCCGAGCCACTGTTCACCGCAATTATGAACCACCACCCCGTTAGCGATAAAAGCGTGAGTATCATGCTGATGTAGGTCATATACAGCTTCCACGCCATCAGGTTCAACGGCGAGCACTGTTGCAAGGAAAGTCTCTTCATACGGTCCACGCACCATGCGGCTCAAATAATCCGCCAGCTTTTGCTGTTTGGCTGCCGTCAGGAAACCGATCTCATTGGCGAAGTGGATCAAATTCGTTTTGCCAATCGCCAGATCATG
>CALLJA010000071.1 GCA_938008865.1 uncultured Anaerolineales bacterium | reverse complement strand
CTGACCTATCTGTTCATCGCGCACGACCTCTCGATGGTGCGCCACATCAGCAAGCGCGTGGCCGTCATGTACCTGGGCGTGATCGTCGAACTGACCGACCGCGACGAACTGTACCGCTCCCCGCTGCACCCCTACACCCAGGCGCTGCTCTCGGCCGTGCCCGTCCCGGACCCGGTCCTGGATGCGCAGCGCAAGCGCACCATCCTCGAAGGCGACGTGCCCTCGCCGGCCAATCCGCCCTCGGGCTGCCGCTTCCGCACCCGCTGCCCCATTGCGCAGGAGGTTTGCGCCGGGGAACGTCCCGAATTCCGTGAGGTGAAACCAGGCCATTTTGTGGCCTGTCACTTGGTCAAATAGTGTTTTGACTTGACGAACCATCGAAAGGAGGTGATGGCTCTTTCAGTAAGAAAAAAACACGACCATCATGTACGTTTGTTGTATCCAAATCCACTTACTAGAACGTGAGGAGAAGAACGATGCGTAAACTGTTTGCTCTGCTGAGCCTGCTGGTCGTCGCCAGCATGGTTCTCGCGGCCTGTGCGACCGCCCCCGCCGCTACCGAGCCTGCCGCTCCCCCCGCCAATGACAACACGGCGACCGAGCCGGCCACCACCGCTCCCGAAGCCCCCACCTTCGCTTCGGCTGACACCACGACCTTCGTCGTGGCTGAGTCCGAAGTCGGTATCGACACCCTCGACCCGGCTCTGGCCTACGACACCGCTTCGGCTGAGATCATCCAGAACACCTACGAAACCCTGGTGTTCTACGATGGCGACAAGACCGATGCCTTCGTCCCGATGCTGGCCGAGTCCTGGGAAACCTCTGCGGACGGCACCGTCTACACCTTCAAGATCCGCTCCGGTGTGAAGTTCCACCAGGGTGGCGACCTGACCCCGTCGGACGTCGCCTACTCCTTCCAGCGCGGTCTGCTGCAGGGTGGTTACTCCTCCCCGCAGTGGCTGCTGGCCGAGCCCTTCTTCGGCGTTGGCAATGACGACATCTCCATCCTCGTGGATGAAGGCGCCTCCGCTGACGACCGCGAGGCCCTGAGCGCCAACGATCCCGCCACCCTCGTGGCCGCCTGCGAAAAGGTCCAGGCCGCGATCGTGGCCGATGATGCCGCCGGCACCGTCACCATGACCCTTGCTCAGCCGTGGGGTCCTTTCCTCGCCACCATCGCCCAGACCTGGGGTTCCGTCATGGACAAGGAATGGGTTGTTGAGAACGGCGGCTGGGATGGCTCCTGCGACACCTGGCAGAACTTCTACGGCATGACCTCCGCTGACGATCCGTTCAGCACCGTTGCCAACGGCACCGGCCCCTTCACCCTCGAGAAATTCGCCAACGGCGAAGAGATCGTCCTGGCCCGCTTCGATGGCTACTGGCGCGAACCCTCCAAACTCGAGCGTGTGGTCCTCAAGCAGGTTCCCGAGTGGGGCACCCGCTTCTCCATGATGCAGGCTGGCGATGCCGACCTGGCCACCGTGCCTTCGGCCAACCGCTCCCAGATGGACGAACTCGTGGGCGCCTTCCAGGTCTACGACGCTGAGACCAACGCCTACGGCCCGATCCAGGAAGTCTGCAACTACGACGCCGGCGCCCTGGGCGCCGCCAAGTTCACGGCCTGCGCCGCTGGTGAGACCGGCAACGGTGGACCCTTCCTGGCCCGCCTTGGCCGCCCCGGCATCAGCATGGACGTGCTCCTGTTCAACTGGTTCATCGCCAGCTCCGAGGAAAGCCCGAACCCCTACATCGGCTCCGGCGCCCTGGATGGCAATGGCATCCCGTCTGACTTCTTCAGCGATGTCCACATCCGCAAGGGCTTTGCCTATGCCTTCGACTGGGACACCCTGATCAACGATGTGTTCAGCGGCGAGGCCGTTCAGTCCTACCAGCTGACCCTGCCCGGCATGCCCGGCTTCTTCCTCGACACCCCGCACTACACGCTCGACCTCGAGAAATCCGCTGAGGAATTCAAGATGGCCGACGTCGACAAAGACGGCATCCCCGCTGGTGAAGACCCCGAAGGTGACGTTTGGACCGCCGGCTTCCGCGTCCAGATGGCCTACAACCAGGGCAACAACACCCGCCAGACCATCGCCGAGATCCTGGCTGGCAACCTGGCCACCGTCAACGAACTGTTCCTGGTCGAGACCCTCGGTCTGCCGTGGCCTGCCTACCTGCGCGCCCAGCGTGCCAAGCAGATCCCGCTCATGACCGGCGGCTGGCTCGAAGACATCCACGACCCGCACAACTGGTACCAGCCGTACACCACCGGTACGTACGGCGGCCGCCAGAGCCTGCCCGATGATGTCAAGAACCAGTTCAAGGACATCCTGAACCGCGGCGTTTCCGAGACCGACCCCGCCAAGCGCGCCGAGATCTACAAGGAAGCCAATCAGCTGTACTACGACCTCGCGGTCGGCGTTCCGCTGGAAGTGGCCACCAGCCACGGCTTCGCCCAGCGCTGGGTCCAGGGCGTGATCCTGAACCCGATCTTCCCCGGCTTCTACTACTACACCATCTACAAAGACTAAGCCGGACCGCAAGTAAGCTTCCGGGGGCCTGGAAACAGGCCCCCGGACATTCTGGATTGCGGGTTGCTGAGTAAAAAACGGGACCGCTGTCCTTTTTACTCCGGAATTCGGAATTCAACTCCTCACGAAAAGAGGTTGTCCATGATCAATTACATCATCCGTCGTCTCATGCTGGTGCCGCTGCTGCTCTTTGGCGTGACGATCCTGATCTTCGGCATGTTAAGCTTCCTCCAGCCGGTCGAACGCCTGGCACTATACATGCGCGACTTCCCCAAGAACGACAAGGTCGTGCCGGCCCTGATCGCCAAATACGACCTAGACAAGCCTATCTTTGTCCAATATTGGAATTGGCTGGTCGGCAAGGTGGACGCCTCCGGCACCCGCGAGGGCGGCATCCTGTTCGGTAATTTCGGCTATTCCCGCTCGGCTTCGCAGCCGGTGGTCGATTTGATCATGCGCCGCTTCCCCGCCACGCTGGAGTTGACCATCTGGGCCGTGGCCCCAGTGGTGCTGGTGGGCATCTGGCTGGGGGTACAGGCCGCCGTCCACCACAACGGGGTCATCGACCAGGCCGCGCGCATTTTCAGCATCGTGGGGACCTCCTTCCCCACCTTTGTGTTTGGCCTGTTGATGCTGATGATCTTCTACGCCAACCTGCAATGGTTCCCGCCGGGACGCCTCTCGGATGAGTTCTCCAAGGTGGTCGAATCCGCGGCCTTTAATCGCTACACCTACCTCATCACCTTCGATGCCATCCTGAACGGCCGCTTCGACATCTTCCTGGACGCCCTGCGCCATCTGGTCATGCCGATCCTGACCCTGTCCTACATCAACTGGGCCACCTTCCTGCGTGTGACGCGCGGTTCGATGCTCGAGACCCTGCGCATGGAATACGTCACCACCGCCCGCGCCAAGGGCCTGCCCGAGCGCGACGTAATCTACAAGCACGCCCAGCCCAACGCCATGTTGCCCGTGGTGACCCTGGCCGGTTTCAGCGTGGTCGGCCTGCTGGCGGGCGCGGTCATCACCGAGACTGTCTTCAACTATCCTGGCATCGGCTCCGCCGCGGTGCGCGCCGCCACCAGCCTCGACGTGGTGGCCATGCTCGGCTTTGCCCTCTTCGACGGCTTCATCCTGATCGTGGCCGCCCTGGTGGTCGACATCCTGTACGCCCTCGTCGACCCGCGCGTTCGTCTTTCCTAAAGGAGTTTTCCATGGCACAAACCGTACCCTCCGGCGACAACACCCTGTTGCGCGATGCCATCCCTGTGCGGAAGATTGGGCGCGTCGAACGTTTTCTCGGCCCCGAGAATTACCGCATCCTGCAGGGGCTGATGAAGACCCCGGCCTCGATCACCGGTTTTGCGCTGGTGCTGTTCTTCGTGCTGATGGCGGTTCTGGCCCCGGTCATTATCCCGCCTGTGGGCAAGGACCCCTACTCCATCCCGCGCGACGGCTTCAAGTCCGACCCGCAGCCGATGGGCACTGAGTGGAAGCGAAACGTGCCGGAGGCGCCCTTCTGGTTTGCCATCACCGGCCAGGAGAAGTGGACCCATATCTTCGGCACATCCGAAGGCCAATATGACATCTTCTACGGCATCATCTGGGGCGCGCGCACGGCCTTTTATGCGGGCCTGATCGTGACCATTTCTACCCTGCTGATCGGCATCGTGTACGGTTCGATCGCGGCCTATTACGGCGGCTGGGTGGACATGGTGCTGATGCGCGTCGTGGATGTGCTTTCGATCCTGCCGGGCGTGCTGGCCGCCCTGATCCTGGCCGCCATCCTGACCCCGCTGATCGGCAAGAGCACGATCCCGGTCATGGTGGCGCTGATCGCTTTTGGCTGGATGGGCTATGCCCGCTTCATCCGCGCCGACATTCTCTCGGTACGCGAACGCGACTATATCCTGGCCGCCCGCGTGGTGGGTGTGCAGGACAGCCGCATCCTTTTCCAGCACATTCTGCCGAACGCCATCTTCCCGACCCTGATCCTGGCTTCGATGGCCATCGGCGATGTGGTGCTGAGTTTCGCCGGCCTGTCCTTCCTGGGCGTGGGCGTGGAGATCGGCTACGCCGACTGGGGCCAGCTGCTGTCCTTTGCCCGCAACTGGATCACCAGCCTCGATAAATACTGGTACATCATCACCTGGCCGGGCTTCTTCCTGCTATTGTTCGTGATGGGCTGGAACCTGATCGGCGACGCCCTGCGCGACGTGCTCGACCCGCGCATGCGCGGCAAGACCTAGGCCTGTGCAGTCCCGCATCCTTTCCCGCATTACCTTGATCGCCCTCGGAATAGCCCTGCTGCTTGCAGGGCTATTCTTCGATACCGGGCGGGCCGGGCCGCAGGCGCAGGTCACGCCCACGCGGGACCGCCTGGCCGAGCCGACCCTGCCCGCTGCTCCCACCCAGGCGGACCGCGGCGCGCAGGTCTACTGGCTTTCGTGCCTGCCCTGCCACGGCGACCTGGGCCAGGGCCTAACCGACGAGTTCCGCGCCGCCTACCCCGAAGAGGACCGCAACTGCTGGGACTCGGGCTGCCACGGCGAGCGTCCCTACGATAACGGTTTCAAACTTCCGCGCAGTGTGCCGCCGGTCATCGGGCTGGGTGCCCTGCAAAAGTTCACGGACGCCGCCGTGTTGTACGGATATATCCGCGGGACCATGCCGTTCTGGAAGCCGGGCAGCCTGAGCGAGGACGAGGCCTGGTCGGTGGCGGCCTTTATCCTGCGGCAGAACGGGTTATGGGATGGCCGCATCGAGTTAGGCGAGGCGAATGCGGGGCAGGTACGGGTGGGCGCGCCCGGGGCGACATCCACGCCGTCGGTACCGGAACCCGCCGTCGGCGGGGGCATCCGCGTGGCATGGCCGGTCCTCCTCGGCGGGGTCGTCCTGCTGGGCCTGGTCCTGCTGCTGGTCCTCTTCCCCAAAAAGTCACCTCAATAGCGCAAGCCGCCAGGGATGGCGGCTTGATTGTATAATGGGCACACTCTGCAAAGAAGGGAACGCGCCATGAAAATCAGAACCAGTCTGTTTATTGTGCTGATCTTTACCCTGGCCCTCACGGCCTGTGGTTTGCCATCCAATTCTGGGGAGCCAACCGCCGCCCCGTCGCCCGTTGTTTCTCCGTCGCCCGCGGCGACCTCCGCGCCCGAACCGCGCACGCTGACCGTCTGCCTGGGCGAGGAGCCCAACACGCTCTATCCGTATGGCGGACCGAATACCGCTGCCCGCAGCGTGCTTTCCGCCGTGTTCGACGGGCCGATCGACACGGTGGGGTATGAGTACCAGCCCGTGATCCTCACCCAACTACCCAGCCTGGAGAATGGCGACGCGCAGATCAATGCGGTGCCGGTCTCGGTGGGCGGCGAGATCGTCAATGCCGATGGCGACCTGGTGTCGCTGGCAACGGGCGTAAAGGTGCGCCCGGCCGGCTGCCGCAGCAACGACTGCGTGCTCACCTACGACGGCACCACCCCGCTCAGCCTCGACCAGATGGTGGTGACCTTCCGCCTGCGCCCCGACCTGACCTGGTCCGACGGCACGCCTATCACTGCTGAAGATTCGGTCTACGCCTTTAGCCTGGCCTCCGATGCCTCCTCGGTCGGCTCGACCTACATCCTCGACCGTACCCAGACCTATGAGGCCGCCGACGCCGCCACGCTGGTCTGGTGGGGCAAGCCTGGCTTTGTAGACCCGACCTACTTCACCAATTTCTGGGCGCCCGCCCCCAAGCATGTCTGGAGCCAGTTCAGCCCCTCGGCCCTGCAGACCACCGACCTGTCCTCGCGTACGCCGATGGGTTGGGGTCCGTACATCCTCCAGGAATGGCTGCCCGCCGACCACATCACCCTGACGAAGAATCCCAATTATTTCCTGGCGGGCGAGGGCTACCCCAAATTCGAGACGCTTACCTTCCGCTTCATTGCCGACCCGAATACGGCCATCTCGGAACTGGCCGCCGGCCGTTGCGACGTGCTCGACCCCACCGTGCGCCTCGACGGACAGTCTGCCCTGTTGTTGCAGATGCAATCCAGCGGTGAACTCAAGGCCTCCTTTGCCCCCGGCATGACCATCGAATGGCTTGGCCTGGGCATCACCCCCGCCGCCTATGACGACGGTTACGACACGCTCTACGCCAAAGACCGCGCAGACATCCTATCCGACGCGCGTACACGCCAGGCCATTGCCTTCTGTGCCGACCGCCAGAAGGTGGCAGATACCGTGCTCTTCGGCCTGACGACCGTGCCCAACGCCTACCTGCCCGTCACGCATCCCCTCTATAACGCCGCCGCCGAGACCTACCCCTTCGACCCGGCCGCCGGCCGCGCCCTGCTGGAGGAGGTCGGCTGGCGCGACAGTGACAACAATCCCGCCACGCCGCTGCAAGCCTTTACGGTCAAGAACGTGCCGGTCAGTACCCCGCTGGTGCTCAACTACTACACCACCACTGCCACCCAGCGCCGCCAGGTGGTGGAGATCCTAACCCAGTCGCTGGCTCAGTGCGGCATCGGGCTCAACGTCCAGTACTTCTCGCAAGACGACTTGTACACCTCGGGTCCGCAGGGATTGCTCTTTGGCCGCCGCTTCGACCTGATCGAATACGCCATGGGCGTCAACGGCCTCGAGCCGCCCTGCGATTGGTTCACCGCCGCGCAGATCCCGACCGCCAAGAACCAGTGGATCGGCACTAACGTCACCGGCTACTCCAACCCCGCCTTCGACGCCGCCTGCGCCAGCGCGCGCGCGTCCATGCCCGACGACCCTGCCTACACCGAGGCCCATCGCCAGGCGCAACTGCTCTTCGCCGCCGACCTGCCCGCCATCCCACTCTACTACCGTCTGCGGGTGGCTGCCTCGCGCCCCGACCTGTGCCACTTCGACCTCGACCCCTCGGCCAGCCCGCTCTGGAACATCGAAGCCTTCGACTACGGAGCCGCCTGCGGCAACTAGATGCGACGCCTGCCCCTGACCGTCCTGCTGGCGGCGTTCCTGCTGGTCTCCTGTTCCGGGCCCGCGCCTGCTCCCGTTTCCCCAAGCGCGCCCAGCCTCCAGGCTGAAACGCCCACCGCCGCCGTCCCCGTCCATGCGGATGCCATCCGCTTTGCGCTGATCGGCCAGCCCGTGGATGTCAACGCCTGGGCCTGGTTCGATGAGGAGGGCGCGGACTACGCCACCCGCGCCCTCCACTCAGACGAATATCCGCGCCTGTACCGGCTTTCGGTTCCCGCGCGCGAGTTCGAGGCCTTCATCGCCGAGGGCTTGCCCTCGGCCATCGCGCAGGACGGCGACCTGCTCTCCGCAACCGTCAGGCTGCGCCCGTCCATGCAATGGAGCGACGGTTCGCCGCTCACCGCGCGGGACGTGGCCTTTACCGTCAACACTGCGCTGGGCTTCCGTCTCGGCCTGGACTGGCGCTCGGCCTACGACCCTGCGCGGCTGGACCACGCCGAAGCGCTGGACGACCTGACGGTCAAGTTCTATTTCAAGGGTCCGCTCGACGTGGGCGATTGGCAGTATGGCGCGCTGCAGGGTCCCATCCTCAGCCAGGCCTTCTGGTCGCCCAAACTGACGGGGGCCAGCGCCCTGCTGCCCGGCGCGGACCTGCTCCAGTCGCTCGATGCCGCAAAGGCGCGCGCGGCGGAATTGCAGGGTTTCATCGATGCCGATAACACGCAGCTGCTGAAGAGCCTCCCCAACTCGGCGGATGCCAGTGAGTTGCGGGCGCGCATCCAACGCCATCAGGATGACCTCAACGCCGCCAATTCGCAGACCGCCAAACTTCAGGATGAAGTGGATTCCGCCCTGGCCGCCGCCCGCGCTGCCCTGTATGCCCTCGAGGATGACGGCGAGCCGACCTTCGGCCCTTTCCTGCGCGCGGAGAAAAACGGGGAGACGTTCACGCGTTCGGTCAATCTGCTGTATCCGTTTGAGAAACCGAATTACGACCGCGCGGTGTACACCCACTATGCCGATCTTGACGCCGCCTCGAAGGCCTTCCAAAACGGCGAGGTGGACGCGGTGCTGGGGCCGCTCGGCGCGGCACAGGCAGAGTCCGCGCCTGCCTATCCAACCAGCAGCGCGCGTTTCCTTGTGTTCAATCCCAATAAAACGGCGCTGGTTGACCATGCCTTGCGCGCTGCGCTGGCCTGCGTGCTTGACCCTGCCACGCTGTTGTCGGGACAGGAATGGGGCTATGAGCGATTCGTCCTGCCTGGGCCATGGCTCAAGCCGGGACTGTCCCTGCCATGTTCGGGGCTTGTCCGCGTGGAGCGAATCACAAAAGCGGTGGAGACGCTCAAACAGGCGGGCTATGCCTGGGGCCAGGAGCCGACCGTGAATCAGACTGGGTCTGACCTGCGCACGCCCGACGGCCAGTCCTTCCCAGCGGTCACGCTGTTGACGACCACACCCGACGTCGATCTCTCGCGGGCCAATATTGCCGCTGGTATCGAAACGCAGGCCCGGTATCTGGGCATTCCATTGACCAGGCAAGAGGTCAGCCCCGAGACGCTGCGTTATTCCGTCTACAGCAGTGGTGACTATGACCTGGCCCTCCTGGGCTGGACTCTCGGCGAGTACCCGGGCTATTTGTGCGAGTGGTTCCAGTCGCCGAGTCCGTTTGCTTATAACGGAGACAGGCTCCAGTCAGCATGCGAAGCGCTCAACTCCACCGCTGACCTGGAGACGGCGTACCAGGCGTCGGGCGAGATTCAATCCATCCTTGCCGAAGACCTTCCTTTCATTCCGTTGTACCTGCGTATCGGGTACGAAAATTTCCAGCATGTGGATTATCTGTTCGATGCGGCGCTGAACGGCCTCTCGGGTTTGTACGGTGCGCCCGGCCTAGCTATTCCCGCGCCCTGAATCTTTGCTATAATCAGGTATCCTTCGTTCAGGAGTTCCCCTGTGCCCAAGACCGATAAGAAGCCGTTGCTGGAAGTCAAAAACCTCAAGACGTTTTTCAACACCGAAGATGGCATGGTACGCGCCGTGGACGGGGTCAACTTCGAAGTGTATCCCGGCGAAGTGCTCGGCCTAGTGGGCGAATCCGGCTGCGGCAAGAGCGTGACCTCACTCTCGATCATGCGCCTGATCGCGCCGCCCGGCAAGATCGTGGAAGGCGAGATCAACCTCGACGGACGCAACTTGCTGGACCTGCCCGAGAGCGAGATGATTAAGATGCGCGGGAACCGCATCTCGATGATCTTCCAGCAGCCGCAGACGGCCCTCAACCCGGTCTTCAAGGTCAGCGACCAGATTGCCGAGGTACTGAACATCCACCAGGATTTCGGCAGGGAGGCGGGCCGTAACCGCGCCGTGGAACTGCTCAAGATGGTGGGTATCCCCGACGCCGAACGCCGCGCGGAGTCCTATCCGCACGAGCTCTCGGGTGGCATGGCTCAGCGCGTGATGATCGCCATGGCCCTGGCTTGCGTGCCCGAACTATTGATCGCCGATGAACCCACCACCGCACTGGACGTGACCATTCAGGCGCAGATTCTCGACCTGATGCGCGAACTGCGCGAGAAAATGGGCACCTCTGTCATCCTCATCACGCACGACCTGGGCGTGATCGCCGAGATGGCCGAGCGCGTGGCCGTGATGTATGCCGGCGAGATCGTCGAACAGACCGACGTGGATGCGCTCTTCGAGCAGCCGCTGCATCCCTACACACAGGGCCTGATCGGCTCCATCCCCGTGCTGGGCGAGATCAAGGACCGCCTGGAGGTCATCCCCGGTTCGGTGCCCAACCTGGTCAACCTGCCGCCCGGCTGCCGCTTTGCCCCGCGCTGCGCGGCCCGCGAGAAATTCGGCCTGAAGGTTTGCGCCGAATTCAAGCCCGACCTGATCGAAGCCAAGCCCGGCCACCTGGTGCGCTGCTGGCTGTACCAAAGCAACCAAGCGCAGGGCCACCAGGCCCCGCTGAGCGCGTGATGTGACATGCTGGAGCCTGTGATGATGAACACTCAAGGACAAACCGCCGGGCAGGACCTGGTACGCGTCGAACACCTGACCAAATATTTCCCTGTGCGCGCCGGGCTGATGCAGCGTATCGTCAACTGGGTCAAGGCCGTGGACGATATTTCCTTCACTGTAAAACAGGGCGAGACGCTCGGCCTGGTGGGTGAATCGGGCTGCGGCAAGACCACCGTCGGACGTTCGATGCTGCGGCTGATCGAACCCACCTCGGGCGCGGTCCAGTTCGACGGCAAGGACGTGCTCAAACTGCGCGGCAACGACCTCAAGCAGGTGCGCCGCGACATGCAGATCATCTTCCAGGACCCCTACGCCTCGCTCGACCCGCGCGTGCCCATCGGCGAGTCGGTCATGGAAGGGCTTCACATCCATAACATCGGCTCGCCCAAGGAGCGTTTCGAGATCATGCTCGACACGCTCAAGAAGGTGGGCCTCGAGGATTACCATGCCCGCCGCTATCCGCACGAGTTCTCGGGCGGACAGCGCCAGCGCATCGGCATCGCCCGCGCCTTGGCCCTGCGTCCCAAGTTCATCGTGTGCGACGAGCCGGTCTCGGCGCTGGATGTCTCGATCCAGTCGCAGGTGTTGAACATCCTCAACGACCTGCAGGACGAGTTCGGCCTGACCTACCTGTTCGTGGCGCACAACCTGAGTGTAGTCGAGCATATATCTGACCGCGTG
This sequence comes from uncultured Anaerolineales bacterium, assembly GCA_938008865.1. Lineage (GTDB taxonomy): Bacteria > Chloroflexota > Anaerolineae > Anaerolineales > Villigracilaceae > JACPVF01. Next base: position 292 of record CALLJA010000071.1, on the reverse strand, counting down.
GCGGTCATGTACCTCGGCAAGATGGTGGAGTTGACCGGGCGCGAGGAGTTGTACCGCAACCCGTTGCACCCGTACACCAAAGCGCTCATGTCGGCTATCCCGGTCCCCAACCCAAAAATGAAGCGCCAGCGCACGATCCTCAAGGGTGACGTGCCCAGCCCGCTCAATCCGCCCAAGGGCTGCCGTTTCCACCCGCGCTGCCCCATCGCCGACAAGATCTGCGGCGAACAGGAACCTGAGTTCCGCGAAGCGGCGCCCGGTCATTTTGTGGCCTGTTGGATGGTCAAGTAAG
>CALLJA010000070.1 GCA_938008865.1 uncultured Anaerolineales bacterium | reverse complement strand
GCCTTCTTCTGCCTGAATTCCTCTTCCGTAACAATGCCCTTCTGGCGCAGTTCATCCAGTTCCGCGATCAGGGCGGGGATATTTTTACCTATCTGGGGCTGCAACGCCATGCCCTCGAAGCCGAGTTTCTCCTTGGCGTTGAGCATGGCCGTCTTGAACAGGACCGGGTTTCCGATGCGCTTGAATTGGTTGACGCCGGTCTCGCTGGCGGTCAGGATCTCAATGTCACCGTAGTCGAACATCCTGCCGAAGAAAGACTGGGTCATCTTGACGTCGTTGACCTTCTCCAGCGACGAGTCCACCACGTTCTTGTTGAAAATACCCGAAACCTGGATCACGCGGCGGTTGGTGACCAGGTACTGGTGATTGCTCCAGACCAGGATGTCGCGCGCCATGCTGCCCAGCGGGATCAGCATCAGCACAAAGGCCGCGGCCGCCAGCGGATAATAGAAGGCCGCCGCGCTCACCCCGATGAACAACAGCAGGGTAATGGTCAGTTCCGCCACAACCATGCTGAACAGGACGAACCGATGCTGGTGCGTGCGCAACAGGATACGCTCATTCTCGCCCAACATGCGCTGGATATAGTCTTTTGCCATTGTCTCTCCTTGCCGTCTTTTTCATCATTCTAGCATCGAACCGCGCCGCGGCAATGGCCGATTCTTCTCACTCACCCCTAAAACAGGATATTCCTCCATTGCCGGGGCGGCAAATCCCCCATACAATCGGCCCGATGACGCACGAGAGAGACCGCAAGAGCCTGCTGGCTGTCAATTTGGGACTGGGGGTCAATATCATCCTATCCGCCGTCAAGACCACCGTTGGAATGCTGAGTCACAGCCCCGCCCTGCTGGCCGAGGGCATCAACTCGACCTCGGACGTGGCCTATTACGTGGTGGCCAGCATCTTCGTGCGCCTGGCCAACAAGCCCGCCGACGACGAGCATCCCTACGGGCATCGCCAGTTGGAAAGCATTGCCTCGCTGGTGGTGGGCGCCTTCGTGGTCGCCACGGCCGTGGCCGTCTTCTGGGATGCCGTGGACAAGGTCTGGGACCTGGTCGACGGGAAGCTTACCACGCTGGGATCACATCCGTTCGCCTTGTGGGTGGCGCTGGCCACGGTGGTGATCAAGATCGGGATGTTCGTCTATGTCCGCCGCTTGGGACGCGAGACCCACAACCCGGTGGTCGACGCCCTGGCCTACGACCACCGCAACGACATCTTCTCCGCCTCGGCCGCCTCCGTGGGAATCTTCCTCGGCCAGCGCGGTCTCCCGTGGGTGGACCCGCTGGCGGGCGCGCTGGTGGCGCTGCTGATCCTGCGCACGGGCATCTTCATTTTGCGCGAATCCTCGGTCGAGTTGATGGACGCCGTGCCCAGTTTGGAACTGGCCAGCCAGATCGCGGAGCGGCTCAAGAATGTGCCTGGTGTGGAACAATTGGAGGAGGTGCAGGCCCATCGCTTCGGCCCGCACATCGTGGTCAACCTGACCATCGGCATTGATGGCTTGCTGACCGTCCGCTCGGGTGACGCCATCGCCACACAGGTCGAGACCCTGCTATGCCAGTCGATTCCCAACCTGCGGCGCGTCCACGTCCACTACCACCCCGCCGACACCGCCCACCATGATATGACCCTCGACCAGATCCTAGCCGAAGGCCGCCGCCACGTCTGGCGCGGGGACACGCAGTATTACGATTGATTTTTTGGACTCCAGAAGCTCTGCTTCTGGGTGTCTTCGTTAAAACAAAAAGTCCGCAAGTAGAACTTGCGGACTCCATCTCGTCTTTCCTCTTTCTTTTACAACTTCTCCAACTCGTCGACCTGTTCCTTGAT
>CALLJA010000069.1 GCA_938008865.1 uncultured Anaerolineales bacterium | reverse complement strand
TGGTGTGGCCGCTGTCGATGATGTCTTCGACCAGCAGCACGTCCTTGCCGCGGATATCCATCTGCAGGTCGAGGGTCACGCGCGCGGTACCGCTCGATTCGCGTTTGCCCGAGCCGTACGAGGAGACAGCCATGAAGTCCATCATGTGCGGGACGGTGATGTTGCGGCTCAGGTCCACCATGAAGGGCACGCCGCCACGCAGGATGCAGATGAGCAGCAGGTCGGCACCAGTGTAGTCTGCGCTGATCTGCTGTCCCAGTTCGGCGACGCGCGCCTGGAGCTTGTCCGCGTCGATCAGGATTTCGGAGAGAAGGTCTTGGTAATTTTGCATGTGAATTCCGTTTTATAAAAGGGACCTCGCCCCGCTAGCGCGGGACTTCGTGATGAACACGACAGCGGGCCTCGTACAACTCAGACGCGCCAACGATCACGACGGGGTCGTCGTAGCGGGCAGGCTTGCCGTTGACCAGGCGCTGGGTGCGCGAGGCCTCGTCGCCACAGACCATGCAGATGGCGTGCAGCTTGTCCACGCGCTCGGCCACAGCCATCAGACGCGGCATCGGACCGAAGGGTTCGCCGCGGAAGTCCATGTCCAGGCCTGCCAGGATCACGCGGATTCCGCGCTCGGCCAGGGTGCGGGACACGTCCACGACCTCGGGATCGAAGAACTGGGCCTCGTCGATGCCGACCACGGTGGTGTCGGAGTCCATGCGGGCGAAGATGTCCTGCGCGTTCTGGATCGGGATGGCGTCGAATTTGGCGCCCGCGTGCGAGGTCACTTTCTCAACGGCGTAGCGCACGTCGATGGCGGGCTTGAAGACCTGGACCTTCTGTTTGGCGATGGTGGCGCGCACCAGGCGGCGGATCAACTCATCCGTCTTGCCGCTGAACATGGAACCGCAGACGACTTCGATGGAACCGTGGGTATGTCTCATGAGTCCTTTTCTCGCTTGCGAGGATGACTTTCGATGGCCCTATTATATAATACCCGAGTGTGGTATAGCAAACAGGCAGACGTTTTCACGTCTGCCTGTCGTTTTCCAGAAAAGGGAGCCTTACGCCGCGGCGGGGGCTTCGGGGAGTTCGTAGCCGAGGGCGCGCAGTTTCTTCTTGGCCGCGGTCAGCGAGGACTGGCCGAAACCAGCGATGGCCAGGATGGCCTCGTCGCCTTCGCCGAGCTTGGCGATCAGTTCATTGACAGTAGAGATGCCAGCCTTCTTGAGGGCTTCGGTGGCGCGGGCGGCCAGGCCGAGATCGTCGACGGTGCGCTCGGGCGCAGCCTTGGCGGCCTCGCGGGCCTGCTGGGCATCGACGTGGCTCTGGCGGGCCTGGAGCTTCTTATAGAAGCGGTCCACCTGGCCTTCGATGTCCATGATGCGGGCGGCTTCGCCGCTGAAGAACGGGTGGCAGTTCGAGCACACGTCCACGCGCAGTTCCTTGCGAGTCGAACCGGTGGTCCAGGTCTTGCCACAGGAGGCGCAGGAAACCTTGGCCTCGGGATAGTAGGTGGGATGGATGTCGGGTCTCATCGGTAAATCCTATTCCGCCGGGGTCTCGGGCACCACGTTGACGCGCTTGCGGCCGTGGATCACATCGAACATCACCACGCCGTCGGCGATGGCGAACAGGGTGTCATCCTTGCCGACCAGCACGTTCAGGCCGGGTTTGATCTTGGTGCCGCGCTGGCGAACGAGGATGTTGCCAGAGAGCACAAACTGACCAGCGTAGCGCTTGACGCCCAGACGCTGGGAATTGCTGTCACGTCCGTTGCGGCTTGAACCGCCGCCTTTTTTATGAGCCATTTCTACCTCTCACACTACTTTTTCTTGGCGTCCGAAGACTTCTTCGCGGCGGGTTTCTTCTCAGCCGTCGCCTTGGTCGCCGCGGGTTTCTTTTCGGTGGTCTTCTTCTCGGCGGCGGGTTTCTTCGCCGCGGGCTTCTTGGCGGGCTTTTCAGCAGCCACTTCCTCGACCACAGCCGCTTCGACCGCGGCAGCCTTGCGGGTCCTGGAGGCCTTCTCGGCGGGCTTGGGTTCTTCGCCCTCGCGTCCGATGAAGTCCACCATCAGGCGGGTGTACTGGTGGCGGTGGCCGCCGCGCACGCGGATGCGCTTCTTCGGGCGGTACTTGAAGGACAGGACCTTGGGGCCTTTGACATGAGCCAGCACCGTGGTTTTGACCAGGATGCCACTGACGGTCGGTGCCCCGACCAGGACCTCGTCCCCATCCGCCACGAGCAGGACAGACAGGTCGAGTTTGGCGCCCGCTTCCACGGGCAGGCGGTCCACATCGAGGGTGGCGCCTTCGACGGCACGGTACTGCTTGCCGCCGCTTTCGACGATCGCGTATTTCATTGTTTTTGACTCTCCAGTCATTCACTTCGCCGTGTGCCTGCGGGTTTCTTGCAACCCTTTGATTCATCTGGGGTGAACCTGCGCCTGCGAACGGGGAAGCTGGGATATACAAGCGTTCGCCTCAGCCAGACCAACTGCTGAGGCAGAAGCGGGCGGTATTATACTACGGGCGCGCGGGCCGTGTCAACGGCGGCAGAGCGCCAATTTTAACGGAGGCAGGCCGGGGGCTGGCGCTTTATTTGGGCAGAATGCCGGTGATGGCCTTCGTCACAGCCTGGAGTTCGCCCGCGTGCCCCTTGATCTTCGAGACGTCACCGCTGCGCAGGCCGCCCTGCACGTCGGTGATGGTCCTGGCAGTGGAGGCCTGGTTGTCGATGATCTTCTGGGTCATGCTTTCGAGGTTGACCAGCATATCGGTGATGTTCTTGGGGATGATGGGCAGGCCCTTGACGATGGGCAACAGCGCGTCGAGGATGGAGTTGGCGATGCCCGCATACTTGACCGTGAGCGTATGCAGGGTGCCGATGGAGTTGGTCAGTTCGAGCGCCACCTCCTGGATGGCGTCGATCATATCCTTGTGTTCCTGGATCATGCGGCCGATGTCGTTGAGCGAGTCGGTCAGTTTGTCCGAGAATTTGACGTAGGAGACCTGGCCGACGGCGGACTTGGCCGCAAGACCGGTG
>CALLJA010000068.1 GCA_938008865.1 uncultured Anaerolineales bacterium | reverse complement strand
CGCGCGCCTGCATCGGGGCGGCCTTCGGGCAGGCCGAGGCGCGGCTGGTGCTGACGCGCCTGCTGCGGGGCTTCCGCTTCGAGCCGCTGAACGCAGACCGAATCCACCCGCACATGGGCGCGACGCTCGAGCCGCGGCCTGGGGTGTGGATGCGGGTGGTTCGAAGATAACCCGTATCAGAAGTTTTTACCGCTGAGGCACAAAGACCGCAGAGGAATTCGACTTCTTGCAAAAGTCCCAAAAAGCTAACCACTGAGACACGGAGACACTGAGAAAACCGATTAAAAATTCCGCGACTTCAGCGGTTCAGAACAGTTGAATCTTTCTGTTCACACAAAGATAATACAACAACACTTCACTCTTCAAACATTGTGGTCTCGATATGAGCGGGGCGAACGCCCGCTTATGTCTCGACAAGCTCGACAACCGCTCGACCAACGAGTAAAAACTATGACGTATTTCGGATTTCTATTACGGTTTCTGGTCCTTCCCATCCTGGCGCTGCTGGCGGTGACCTGGCTGGACGGGCGCGCCAGGCGTCCGCTGCGGGGGTTCGACGGCGGCAAGGTCTGGGTCATCGTGGCGGTGCATGTGGCGCTGGCGCTGGTCTATACCACGCCCTGGGACAATTACCTGGTGGCGACGGGCGTGTGGAGTTACAATCCCGCGCTGGTGACGGGCATCGTCTTCGGTTACGTGCCGCTCGAGGAGTACACCTTCTTCGTGCTGGAAACGATCCTGGCGGGGTTGTGGTGGACCATCCTGGCGCGGCGCATGCCCGCCGCGGGCGAGTTCAAGCCGTCCACAACGGGACGCATCGTCGCGGCGGGGCTGCTGGCGGCCGCCTGGGTCTGGTCGGCGGTGACCTTTTTCGGCGGGGACCCGTCCCTGACGTATCTCTCGATCACGCTCTTTTGGGCGCTGCCCGCCATCTTCCCGCAATTGCTGTTCGGGGCAGACATCCTCTGGCATCACCGCAGGCTGGCGGCGGCGGCCATCCTGCCGCTGGGCGCGTATCTCTCGCTGATGGATATCGTGGCCCTGAAGGCCAGCACCTGGTCGATCTCGCCCGCGCAGACCACGGGCGTGCTGTTCTTCGGCATCCTGCCGCTGGAGGAGGTCGTCTTCTTTTTCATCACCAACGTGCTGATCGGCTTCGGCATGACGCTGATGCTCTCAGAGTTGGGCTGGCGCCGCTTCCAGGATTGGAAACTCAAGCGCTTCCAAGGACTTCCGTAGGTAATGGGAAAGAACTTAACCACAAAGGGCACAAAGTGCACAAAGGAAAAAGAGGCACGGCGGACATTTTTCCGTTCGCGACCTTGCGCCGCCCGACCACCGAAATTTTCCTGATACAAACTGTCGGGCAGCTAGTTGCGTAACCCCACTTCAAAGGACTCTCATGACACTTTCCGCTTTTCAAAACCAGCAATACCTGGCCCTCGAAACCTTCCGCAAGAACGGACAGGGGGTGCGGACGCCCGTCTGGTTTGCCCAGGAGGGGGACGCGCTCTTCGTCTGGACCGAGGCCAGCTCGGGCAAAGCCAAGCGCATCCGCAGGGACGGGACGGTGCGCATCGCGCCCTCGACGGGGGCGGGCGAAGCGCTGGGCGAGTGGACCGAGGCCCGCGCCCAGGTGGACGATTCGCCCGAGGCGCTGCGGCACATCCAGGCCCTGATGCGGAAGAAATACGGGGTTTCGTTCGACCTCTTCGGTCTTCTGGGGAAATTGCGCAAGGCGAAGCACACGTCGATCCGAATTCAGGCGGGGTGAGGCGGCCTGTGGGCTGCCTATGATTTTTCAAAGAAGCCTGGCTCCGGTGCATTCGCTTTCTCCGTAGGCTCTCTGCTGTTCTTCCTGCTCGAATTTCCTGCACAAGCCTCCGATTCTCATGTAAAATATTTCCCAGATCGTTCCTTTATCGGTGGGACTT
>CALLJA010000067.1 GCA_938008865.1 uncultured Anaerolineales bacterium | reverse complement strand
TGATCGCCCGCGGCGGCGGTTCCATCGAAGACCTGTGGGCCTTCAACGACGAGCGTGTGGTGCGCGCGGTAGCCGCCTCGCGGGCGCCCGTCATCAGCGGCGTGGGCCACGAGACCGATTTCACCCTGTGCGACTTCGCCGCCGACCTGCGCGCGCCGACCCCCACCGCCGCGGCGGAACTGGCCACGCAGACGACCCTCGACGACCTGCGCGACGACCTCTCCGCGCAGGAGGCCCGCCTCGTCTCCCTGACCCTGGGCCTGCTGGCCGACCAACAGGCCTGGACCTCGTCCCTGGCGGCGCGCCTGCGCTACGTCTCGCCCGAGCGTCAGATCCAATCCGCCGCCCAGCGTGTGGACGACCTCTCGCGCCGCGCGTTTTCCGCGCTGACGCACCGTATCCAATTGCAAGCCTCGCGTGTTGAAGGGATGTCGAGCCGTTTGCTGGCCCTGAATCCCGCCAGCATTCTCTCGCGCGGATACGCCATCGTCACCCGCCAGGCGGACGGCCGCGTCGTGGGCCGTGTGGCCGACGCGCAGGGCGCGCTCAAGGTGCGCGTTAGCGACGGCGAGTTTGCAGCACGTATCGATCCGCAATCATAATTTTTTTGGAGCAGCATGGCCAAGTCCAGACCGACCCCCAAGCCCGTGGAAGAATTGACCTACGAGGAAGCCCTCGCCGAATTGGAATCCATCGTCACCGCGTTGGAGGAGGAACAAAATCCGCTCGAAGCGTCGCTCCAGTTGTTCGAGCGGGGCCAGGCGCTCGTCGCGCGTTGTGGCGAGATGCTCGAGGCGGCTGAACTCAAGGTGAAGCAGATGTCAGGCGGTGAGGCGGTCCCGTTCGAGGATGAATCTGCATGAATCCGTTGGAGATCGTCAACAACCATGCCCTGGTCAGCGGCGTGACGGCCTGGCTGCTGGCCCAGATCCTGAAGGTCCCTTTCGAATATTTGCGCTCGCGGCAGTGGAAGTGGGCCATGCTGCTGGCGGCGGGCGGCATGCCCAGTTCACACTCGGCGTTGATGGTGGGCGCGACGATTGCCATCGGCCTGCACGATGGTTTCGACAGCGCGTTGTTCGCGCTGGGTGTGGCGATCACGATGATCGTCATCTACGACGCGGCGGGCGTGCGGCGGCAGGCGGGCATGCACGCGGAACGCATCAATGTGCTGTTCGATGAGTTGCTGCGCGGCCACATCTGGAGCGAGGAGGAATTGCGCGAGGTGCTCGGTCACACGCCGCTGGAGGTGACGGGCGGTGTGTTGTTGGGCATCATCGTGGCGACCTTGTTGTGGATGAGTTGGGGTTAGCGTCTGAAACGAGTGCTCACCATGCGGGTGAGCATTTTTATTTCTGGCACTTGCAGCGCCGTCACGCCCAGACCGTAGATCAGCAGGCCGAAGGCCACCCCGCCCGGGGCGACCAGCCAGGGGCTTGCTGCGCCCGTCAGCTTGAGCCAGGCCCACAGTCCCAGCGCCATCGCCAGCGCCGCGAGCCCCGCGGACGCAAATCCGCGCAGCAGGGAGGGACCTTCCAATCCGCCGAGGCGCTTGCGCATAAAGAGGAAGAGCGCCGCCGCTTCGAGCGCGGTAGCCAGTGAGTTGGCCAGGGCCAGCCCGCCCAGCGGCAGCCAGCCGAGCGAGGCAAAACCCGACGGGAAGGTAAAACTGAAGACCACGTTCAGCCCCATGGCGGCGGCGCCGATCAGCACGGGGGTTTTGGTGTCGTGCTGGGCGTAGAAGGCGCGCGTCAGCACTTCCATCAGCGAGTGACCGACCAGTCCCGCTGCGTACCACAACAGGGCCCAGGCCACCATTTGCACGTCGGTCTCGTCGAATTCGCGGCGCTGATAGAGCAGGCGCACCAACGGCTCGCGCAGGGCGATCAACCCCAGGCTGGCGGGCAGGGCGGCCAGCATCACGCCGCGCAGCGAGGCCGCCAGTGAACTGCGCATCTCGTCCAGTTTGCCGAGAGCGTGCTGGGCCGAGAAGGTGGGCATGGCCGCAATAGCCACCGATTGGGCGATGGCCGCCTGAGCCATGAGCATCAGCGAGAAACCGATGGACAGGCTGGCCATGCTGCCTTCGCTCATGGTCGAAGCGATCCAACCGTTGACCCAGAAGTTGAGCTGTACCACGGCCACACCCAGCAGGCGTGGGGCCATCAGCAGGACCACCTGGCGCGCGTCGGGGTTATCCAGGCCAAGCGTGGGCTGGTAGGTTCCGCGCTGGCTCAGCAGGGACGGGAGCTGCAGCAGCAGGTAGAACGCCGCGCCGACCACCACGCCCCAGGCCAATCCGCGGATGCCCATGCGGGGAGCCAGCGCGAGCGCGCCGAAGATGATCCCGAACTGGTACATGGCGGGCGTCAAGGCGGGGATGAAGAAGACCTGGTGCGCGTTGAGGATGCCTACCACCAGGCCGCCCAGGCCAAAGAGCACGGACGCGGCCAGTTGGATGCGCAGCAGTGACACCGTCAGCGCGAGCAGGGCGGGGTCGTTGGCAAAGCCCGGGGCCAGCAGGTAGCGGACGATCTGCGGAGCGAAGACCGCCGTCAACAGGGCCAGCAGGCTGAGGGTCAGCGTGACGGCGTTGGCGATGGCCGAGGCCAGCCGCCAGGCGGCGGCGCGTTCCCCCTTGGCGAGCAGGCCCGTAAAGGTCGGGATGAAGGCGGAACCGAGCGCGCCGCCCGCCACCAGCAGGAAGAGTGTCTCGGAGACGCGGTTGGCGTAGAAGAAGGCGTCCAGTTCGCGCGAGGCCCCGAAGGCGCTCGTCACGAGCATACTGCGCGCCAGCCCGGCCAGTTGCCCGAGGACAATGGCAAACATGACGGTGCCTGCGGCGCGCGCGATCTGTCGGTTGGAATTGGTTTCGGTCACGAGCGGGGATTATACAGCCAATCCAATCGAACAGTTGTGCTATAATTTTGCCACCCCTTTGATGGAGACAACATGAAAAAAATCCTGGGATTCGCCGCCTGTTTGCTGTTCGCCGCCTGCGCCCCCGCGCCCGTGGTCGTGTACCCTGCCACCCCCACATCTGACGCGGCCGCCGTCACCACGACGCCCGAACAAACGAGTAGCGACATCTCCCTGCCCGCCGCATACGGCGTGCGTGGCGCGTGGTACGAACTGTATTTCACCAACCCGTCCAGCCCGCAGGCCGCGCAGAAGACCGGCGGCGCAGACGGTCCGCTGGTGGCGGCCATCGACGGGGCCCGCTTGAGCGTGGATGTCGCCATTTACAGCCTGAGCCTCGACAGCGTGACCTATGCCCTGATCCGCGCGCATGACCGCGGCGTGCTGGTACGGGTGGTGATGGAAAGCGACAACCGCGACCGCTCCGACCCGCAGCGCCTGGTGGACGCGGGCATCCCCGTGCTGGGCGACCGCCGCGAAGGCCTGATGCACGACAAGTTCGTGGTGATCGACAACGCCGAAGTCTGGATGGGCTCGATGAACTTCACCGACTCGGGCGCGTACGAAGACAACAACAACCTGCTCCGCATCCGTTCGGTGAAGATGGCCGAGAATTACACCACCGAGTTCAATGAAATGTTCGTGGACGACAAGTTTGGTCCCGACGATGTGCCCGCCACCCCCAACCCGCGCGTGACCATCGACGGCACACCCATCGACGTGTATTTCTCGCCCGACGATAACGTGGCCGCCAACCTGCTCGACCTGATCTACAACGCCGAGGAAAGCATCTATTTCATGGCCTACTCGTTCACGTCCGACCCGCTGGCGGAGGCCATTCGCGCGCGGGCTGAGGAGGGCGTAACCGTGCAGGGCGTGATGGACTCGGAGCAGATCGCCTCGAACATCGGCACCGAGTTCGACCCCTTCCGCCAGGCCGGGCTGGACGTGCGCCGCGACGGCATCCCCGGGCTGATGCACCACAAGGTCATCATCCTCGACGGGCAGATCGTCATCACCGGCTCGTACAACTTCACCAACAGCGCCGAGACGCGCAATGACGAGAACCTGATCGTGCTGTATGACCCGTTCATCGCCGCGCAATTCGTGGCGGAGTTCCAGCGAGTGTTTGCCCTGGCTGAAAAATAAGCGCCCCACGTTCTCCAACTAAATCCCGCCCGCAAAAAAAAACGCGGACGGGATTTTTTGCGCCCGTAACTTTTTAGGGGCAATGGCGACTAATCAGATATAACCACTCCAAAATTATGATGAGGTGCATGATGAAGAAATCCCTGCGTTTTACCCTGTTCACGGTTGCCGTGCTGGCGACCTACGTGCTGAGCGCCTGTGGCGCCCCGGCCCCCGCGGCAGTTCCCGCTGCCCCGCAATCGTCCTCCTCCAACCCGTCTGTTGCAGACGCGCCCACGGTGCTGGCGGTGGAAGTCGCCTTCAGCGGCGTGGTCGAAGCGATGAACGGCAGCCAGTGGGTCGTGGACGGCAAGACCGTCAGCGTGGACCCGCAGACCGTGGCTGGCGGCGTTCAGCTTGGTGACATGGTGCGGGTCGAGGGCACGGTCGGCCAGGACGGCGCGATCACGTCCACCCGCGTGCAAAACTCGGCGGCCGCTGCGGCTGGCGAACCCGGCGCAACCAGCACGCCCGATCCCTCTACCGGTGGCGGTCAGGAAGTCTTTGGTGTGATCGAGGCCATGACCGACACCACCATCACCATCGGCGGCGTGGTCTACCAGTTGACCAACTTCAGCGAGGTCAAGGGCCTGCTCTCGGTCGGCGACGAGGTCAAGATCCACTTTGTCACCAACCCCGATGGCACGCTGACCATCCGCGAGATCGAACTGCGCTCCACGACCGGCGACGACAACTCGAACGGCAATGGCAACGCCAATGAGAACGGCAA
>CALLJA010000066.1 GCA_938008865.1 uncultured Anaerolineales bacterium | reverse complement strand
AATTGACCTTCTTCACGATGAAGGGCGACATCCTCAAGAAGGTGCTGCCCGTGCTCGACGACCTCGAGCGCGCGTTGAGCAACCGCGTGCCGGGCGACGCCTGGGCCGATGGCATCGAGTTGATCGTGCGCAAGTTCCAGAGCGCGCTGGAGAAGGACGGTGTGACGCGCATCGAGGCTGAGGGTAGGCCCTTCGACCCGAACTTCCACGAAGCGATCTCGCACGAGCCGAATCCCGATGTGGAAAGCGGTCACGTCATCGCGGTCGTGCAAAATGGGTACATGCTCGGCGAGCGCGTGGTTCGACCTGCCCTGGTGAGGGTGGCGCAGTAATTTTTTTGTAGGGGCACAGCGGGCCTGTTGCAGATTTTGACGGGTGACCGTCACGCTGTGCCCCTACCAATTACAAAGGATTTCTCATGGCAAAAATTATCGGCATCGATCTGGGCACGACCAACTCTGTGGCGGCCGTCATGCAGGGCGGCGAACCGATTGTCATCCCTTCAGCGGAAGGCGAACGCCTGGTCCCGTCGGTGGTGGCGGTCAACAAGAATCACGAACGCCTGGTCGGACGCATCGCGCGCAACCAGGCCATCACCAATTCGCAGAACACCATCTTTTCGGTGAAGCGTTTCATGGGCCGCAAAGCGGACGATCCCGAAGTGGAGCGTACCCGCAAACGCGTCCCATACATCGTGGACGGGGCCGCCAACGGCGATGTGCGCGTCAAGCTCGACGACAAGGATTATTCCCCGCCCGAGGTCTCGGCTATGATCCTGGCCAAGATCAAAGCGGACGCTGAGGCCTATCTCGGCGAACCTGTCACACAGGCGGTCATCACCGTGCCTGCTTATTTCAACGATGCCCAACGCAACGCCACCAAGGACGCGGGCAAGATCGCGGGCCTCGAAGTGCTGCGCATCATCAACGAACCGACGGCTTCTTCGCTGGCTTATGGCCTGGACAAGAAAAAGAACGAGATCATCGCCGTGTACGACCTGGGCGGCGGCACCTTCGACATCTCCATCCTCGAAGTGGGGGACGGCGTCTTCCAGGTGCGCGCCACCAGCGGCGACACCTTCCTCGGCGGCGATGACTTCGACCTGCGCATCATGGATCACCTGATCGAGCAGTTCCAGCGCGACAATGGCATCGACCTGCACAATGACCGCGCCGCACTCCAGCGCCTGAAGGAAGCCTCCGAGAAGGCCAAGATCGAACTCTCGACCATGATGCAGACCGAGATCAACCTGCCGTACCTGACGGCGGATGCCAGCGGACCGAAGCATCTGGTCATGACCATGACGCGCGCCAAACTCGAGCAGCTCACCGCCGACCTCGTCGACCGAACGATTGCTCCCGTTAAACAGGCCCTGGCCGACTCCGGGCTGACGGCTGGTGAGATCAACGAAATCGTGATGGTCGGGGGCATGACGCGCATGCCCGCCGTGCAGGACCGCGTGCGCACCTTCTTCGGCAAGGAACCGCACAAGGGCGTCAACCCCGACGAAGTGGTCGCCATCGGCGCGGCCATTCAGGGCGGCGTGCTGGGCGGCGAGGTGAAGGACATCCTGCTGCTGGACGTCACCCCGTTGACGCTCTCTATCGAGACCCTGGGCGGAGTGGCTACGCCGCAGATCGAGCGCAATACCACCATTCCCACCCGCCGCAGCCAGGTCTTCTCCACCGCCAGCGATAACCAGACCCAGGTCGAGATCCACGTGCTGCAAGGCGAGCGCCCCATGGCGCAGGACAACAAGTCGCTGGGCAAGTTTATCCTCGACGGTATCCCGCCCGCCCCGCGCGGCATTCCGCAGGTGGAAGTGACCTTCGACATCGACGCCAACGGCATCCTCAAGGTCACCGCCAAGGACAAGGCCACGGGCCGCAG
>CALLJA010000065.1 GCA_938008865.1 uncultured Anaerolineales bacterium | reverse complement strand
GCAGGTGTTCGCGCGCCAGCCACAGGGCGTGACTCTGTCCCTTCATCTCGTGCTGCACCACAAAGTGCGCCCGCATGTCGGGATAATTTTCCTTGATGAAGGACGGCACCTGCAGCTCGCCCAGGAATGGGCCAAGGATGAAAATGTATTCCACATTCGCGGGGTCGGGCAGGGTCTTGAACATATCCAGCAGGTGTTCGAGCGAGGTCTTGCCCGCCACGCTGACCAGCGGCTTGGGCTTGCTCCACGTATGCGGGCGCATGCGTGTGCCCCAGCCAGCCATCGGGATGAAGATCTTGAGGGTTTCGGTCAAGGGGAATCTCCGTAGACGAGGATACAGACCAATTGTACCAACTTAAAGACGATGGACCGTGGACTGTAGTTTACTTACAGTCCGCTTGCCGAGTCCTTAGAGGACGGGAGTTAAAGCAAAGTCCAGAAGCTCTGCTTCTGGACTTCACATGCTCCGCGTTCTCACTGAAGAATCTGATCGAGCTTGTCCATCTCGCTTTCGATGACATCCATGTAGGTCTTGAGCGTCTCCGCATCGAAGGCGAACTTCGCGCCCGCCGCCTGGAACAACTCGGGCAGCGAGACGGTCGAGCCAAGCGACAGGGCCTTGCGATAATCCTCCACGGCTTTCTTCTGGTTCTCGAGCGCATTGGCCCAGATCTGCACCGCGCCGAGCTGGGCCAGCCCGTATTCGATGTAATAGAAGGGCGAGGTGTGGATGTGTCCCTGACGGTGCCAGTAGGTGTCCCTGGCGTCTTCGAAACCGTTGTAGTCGATGCCGGGCATGAAGCGTTCCCACAGTTCGCCCCATTTTTTCTCGCACTGGAGCGGGTCCGAACCCTGCTGCGGGTTCTCGTAGATCCAATGCTGGAAGGCGTCCACCAGCGCCATGTAAGGCCAGAAAGTGACCAGACCCTCCAGGTGTTCCAGGCGGGCGCGGGCCGCTTCGCGCTCGGTGTAGAAGCCGCCCTGGTCCTTGGTGATGTACGGGGAGCCGAGCAGTTCCATCGCCATCGAGGCCACTTCGGCGAACTCGGCCGGGACGTAGGTCTCGGCGCGTTCATGGAAATACGGAACGACCGCCGCCTCGAAGGCGTGGAAGGCATGCCCGCCCTCGTGCAGGATCGTCTCCACATCGAGGTGGGTCTTCGTATCGCTCATGAAAATGAAGGGTTTGCGGGTGACGCCGTAGATCAGGTTGTACGCGCCGGGCGCCTTGTTCTTGCGATTGTCCAGGTCGAGCAAGTCTCCGTCCATCATGGCCTGGAAGTATTCGCCGAACCGCGGGTCGACTTTTGTGAAGATGTCCCTGGCCTTGGATTTGAATTCGTCCAGCGTGTCGAACGGTTTGAGCGGTTCGTCGGGGGAGGTATCCACCAGCTGGTCCCAGGGGCGGAAGGTATCCAGCCCCAGTTTTTGCCTGTGGCGTTCGTAGATGCGCGTCGCGAGCGGCACCACCACCTGCTCGATGGCGGTATGGAAGGTCTTGCAGTCTTCGGGGGTGTAATCGAAGCGGAATTTCTGCGCCCAGGCATACGCGCGATAATCGGCCAACCCGGCGTTTTGGACGATCTTCGAGCGCACGGCCATGAATTTTGTCCACAGGTCGTTGACCGCTTCGCGGTTTCTCAGGCGCTCCGCCACGACCAGTTTCCAGGCCTTTTCGCGGGTGGCGCGATCCCTGGCTTTTTGCAGCGGGTACATTTGAGAGAGGGTGAGTTCTTCCCCTTCCCACAGGACTGTCTGTGCGCCGAGGATCTTGTTGTACTCGGCGTTCAGTTTTTGCTCCTCGACGAGCAGGTCCAGGTTGGCTTCGCTGAAGATGTCTGCTTCGGCGCGCATCTTCTTCAAACCCATCTTGAAGTTTGGTGACTCCAGTCCGCTGGCGAGCAGCTTTTCCTTCAGCTTTTGTTCCTCCACGCGCGATGGCGGCTGGATGGCCTCGATAAAGTGGTTGAATTTTTGTTCGATCTCGGTGTCGTCGGTGTACTGCGTGGTGGCGACGAATAGACGCGTGTATTGCTCATCCAGGTGATCGGCAATGGCAGACCAATCGAGCAGCCATTCATCCAGATTGGACGCGGTCAGTTCGCGCGCCTGCAGGTCTTTGAAATAAGGCTCATAGTCCGACCATTCCATCGCGAGGATGGCATCCGCGGTCACGGGCAAATCTTTGAACATGGCGATCTCCTAGTTCTATTTATATAGGATCAGACCCAGAATTGCACCTGCCAGCACCAGCCAGACCGGGTTGATCTCGGTCAGGGTCAGCAGGGCAAAGGCGGCCAGGGCGATCAGCACCTTGTCTGCATTGGAGGCCAACCCCTGCATCCAGCCGACCTTGCTGACGTTGAAGACCGAGAAGGCCATGATGTAAGCCGTCCAAAGCAGGAGGCCAACCACCACAGGACGCACCGCCTTGAGCATGGCCTGGACCTTGGGGCTATCCTTGATTCCAAAGAAGAACACGATCATGACCAGCATCAACAACGTGGTCGGCAGGACGGTACCCGTCACCGCCGAGACCGCGCCCGCCAGCCCCGCCATCTTGTAGCCGATGTAAGCCGAGACCTGCGGCGCAATCGGCCCGGGCAGCGCGTTGCCGATGGCCAGTGAGTCCGCGAACTCTTCGGGCGTGACCCAGCCCGCCGTCACGACCTCGCGCTGCATCAGCCCCATCGAAGCGGGCCCTCCGCCCCAGGAGAACAGCGCCACACGGCTGAAAACGATGAAGAGATCCCAGAGTAGTTTCCAGTTCATGTCACCTCATTTTTTACCAGCGCCCGAATGCGGGGCTTGTCACCCCTGCCGCGTATTCCTCGATGCGACGGCGATGACCGGGCTGCAGGTCCGCGGGCAGGGATGTTAAAGGAAAGAATCGCACCTCGGCAATCTCGCTGTCGTGGGTGCGTTTCCATTTGAAGTCCGCGCAAAGGAAGACCACATTATGGTCGCTGCGATTCATCTCGAAGTTGGAGTAGACGCCCAGCAAGCGGACCTCTCCCATCTCCGCGCCGACCTCTTCGCGGGCCTCGCGGCGGGCGGCTTCCTCGGTCGTCTCGCCGCGTTTGATCCCGCCACCGGGCATGTACCAGCCTTCGAGATAGGTGTGACGTACCAGTAACACCTGTCCATCCTGGATCAGCATCACCCGCACCCCGCTCCCCACCGGGCGGAAGAAGAAGGTGTAGATGCGATACAGCAGGAACAGGAAGCGGATGTACATCAGAGGATCTTCAGGTTGGCGAGCGAGGCGGCCAGTCGTTTGATGCCGACCGACTCGAAGACCACGTCCACGATCTCGTCGCCGTCCTGGATGCGGCTGTTGAGGATGATGCCCTCGTCCCAGACCGGGTGCTTGATGCGCATCCCGGCGCGGAACTTCGTCTCCATAATGGGAGCAGGCTTCGGGGCGGACGGTCGTTCCCATTTCGTCTCGGGCATGGACCCGCGCAGGCTGCGTCCCGTACGCGTCTTGCCGGCGATCAGGTCGGCGGGGATGTCGTCCAGGAAGCGCGAGGGATAGGTCTCTTCGGCGATGCCGCGCCCGCCGCGTTGGATGGCGCGCAGGATATAGAGGCGGTCCTTGGCGCGCGTGATGCCCACATAAAACAGGCGGCGTTCCTCTTCCATCGCTTCGGGCTCGTCGAAGGAGCGGCTGTGCGGCAGGATGCCGTCGTCCAGGCCGACGAGGAAGACCGCGCCGAACTCGAGCCCCTTGGCGGCGTGCAGGGTGAGCAGCGTGGGCGCGTTGACGTCGCTGATGGTGTCCTGGTCGGCGACGAGCGCCACGTTTTCGAGGAACTCTTCGAGCGTGCGCGTGGAAAATTCCAGCGCCAGGCGGCGCAATTCGAGCACGTTCTCCCAGCGCTCCTGGCTTTCCTCGCTGCCGTCGTCTTCGATGTAGTTCTTGTAATTGATATCCGCAGTGATGCGGTCGAACAACTCACCCACGGTCAGCGCAGGCGCGGAGGCGCACCAGTTGGCGAGCATCGAGCCGAAGTCTGCCAGCGGCAGGGCGGCTCGGCCGGTGAAGGAGGCCCAGAACGGGGAATTCGATCCGCGCGCCAGGTCCATCAGAACGGCACCCGCGCTGGTGTCCGCCTGGCGGGCGACGAGGTGCAGCGTAGTGAGAGTCTTCTCGCCGATGCCGCGCGGCGGGACGTTGATGACGCGGTCGAGGCTGGCCTCGTCGCGCGGGTTGTGGACCAGGCGCAGGAAGGCGATCATGTCCTTGACTTCGCGGCGGCCATAGAAGCGTTGCGCGCCGACCAGCCGATACGGGAGCCGCGCCTGCAGGAAGGCCTCTTCGATCAGGCGGGACATGGCGTTGGTGCGATACATGACCGCGCACTCGCCCGGCTCGAACTGTCTGCTGGCAACCAACTGCGCAATGGAGTCCACCACGAAGGAGGCCTCGGCGTAATCGTCGGGCGCTTCGTAGAAGAAGACCTTCTCGCCCGCGCCGCGGTCGCTGTATAGGCGCTTCTTGCGGCGGTTCTGGGCGCGGTCGATCACGCCCGTGGCGGCGTCGAGGATGTTTTGCCGCGAGCGGTAATTCTGTTCCAGGAAAATGACCTGCGCGTCGGGGAAGTCCTCTTCGAAGCGGCGCACGTTGCGATAGTCCGCGCCGCGCCAGCGATACACCGACTGGTCAGGGTCGCCCACACAGAAAATATTTCGATGAACCGAAGATAAATGCTTGACCAGCGCATACTGCGCCAGATTGGTATCCTG
>CALLJA010000064.1 GCA_938008865.1 uncultured Anaerolineales bacterium | reverse complement strand
GGGTCGAGGATGCCCTTGGTCATGCTGCCAGGGTAATGCGCGTTGCCGCCGTCGGCATACAGGTCAGGCGTGTCGCCCGGCGACCAGGTGCTGCCCTGTCCGCGCGTGTCCATGATGAAGTGGGCGTAGCCCGCGCTGGACCACAACAGCCAGTCGATGGGCAGGCTGCGTCCGCCGCCGTAACCGATATATTCGACCACGCACGGCAGAGGCTGCTTCGCCCCGACAGGCAGGATCAGCCAACCCTTGATGGGCTGCCCGCCGAAACCTGAGTACGTCACGTCGAACATTTCCTGGGCCGACAAGCCGTAGTCCACGCGTTCGAAGCTCGCGTTTAGCGGATGAACGCGTGCCTCGTCCAGCGTGGATTTCCAGAAGGAGTCAAAGTCCGCGGGTTCGGTCCGCGCGGGGCAGTAGGTCCTGAGTTCGTCGAGGGAGATGTCAAAGAAGGCCATAAAATTCTCCCGTCATTGCAAGGAGAGTGGAGACGCGTAGCGTCGAAACCCGACGAAGCAATCTCGAATTTTTTGACGGAGATTGCTTTGGGCGGAAAAGCCCCGCCCTCGCAATGACGATAATGTTCTATTTCATCGCCAGCTTGCCGCGGAAGCGGACATAGGTGGCATAGTCGATTTCGGTGCGGCGGGCGATGTATTCCTGGGTCTTGGTTGCCAGGGATTGGCGCTCGCTGATTCGGTTGGTGACGGTGATGTCGAAGGCGTCGGAGCCAGCGCCCGAGCCGAAGGAAACCATTAGGATGCGGTCACTAGGCTGGGCCAGGTCGAGGGTGGCGGTCAGGCCGATGATGGCGGCGCCCGCGTAGGTGTTGCCGATGACGGGCACCAACAGTCCAGGCGCAATCTGCTCGGGGGTGAATCCCAGTTGCCCCGCCACACGCTGGGGGAACTTGGTGTTCGGCTGATGGAAGATGGCCCACTTGTAATCCTTGGCGGTGGTGCCCATCGCTTCCATCATGTGCGTGCCCGCTTCGGTGATGTGCTTGAAGTAGGCGGGTTCGCCCGTGAAGCGCATGCCGTGCTCGGGATACTTTTGATATTCGCGGCGCCAGAAGTCGGGCGTGTCGGTGACGTAGGAGTACGAGGCGTTGATCACGGCCAGCGACTCTTCGGCGGGACCGACGATGTACGCGCCGCCGCCCGCGCCTGCGGTGTACTCGAGCGCGTCGCCAGGCTTGCCCTGGGCGGTGTCCATGCCGATGGCCATGGCGTAATGTCCCATGCCCGAGCCGACCAGAC